>JALWMK010000163.1 GCA_027083925.1 Sedimenticola sp.
GAACATCAAGCATTTTCATGCGTTTTACCAGCGTGAGCACAACGGCACCCGCAGTTACACCTGGGTGCGCAATGCCCTGCAGAAGGCCGGGCTGGTGAAAAAAGCCCCCAGCCGGGGCAAGCACCGCAATCAGGCCTCATAGCCTGGTCAAAATTGCACGCTGATACCTGGTCAATTTTGGATGCTGTTTGACAGCCGAGCCCTCTGTTGCGTGGCAAATGATCTGCCCCGGCCTCTTGAAGCTGAAGCTCAAGTTTTTCCAGGAGTTGCCGCAATCTCGCCGCCTCATCACCGGTCGCAACACCGATATCACCACTGAGATCGGAGCCGGCAAAGGCCAGATCCTTTAGATAGTCTTCGTTCAGCCGGTCGCGTGCGCCCGTGAGACCGGCGTGCCCTTTGAGGAGTGCGTTGGCAAAATCTCCAATGCCCAGGATGCTAAGCGTTGCCGGGTCAGCCGGCGGACCAACGGTAGGGTCATACGGCACACCGACTGTAGCGATGTCATCCGTGTACTGGGGAATTTGCGAAAGGCGTGAGCCACGTCCGGCGGACAGTGCACGTTCTGCATCCCGTAGAGGACGAAGGTAGGTCGCGCAAAGCAGGTTTCGACTCTCCGGGTCGAAAACCGGCCCGTCCGCGTCGATGCCGGAGCGGACTTCAACGGAGACATATCGGCGGTATCTTGCGCGCCTTTCGGTGGCGAGTGCTTTACAGTTCAGGTAGATGACAGGTACGCGACTGCCTTCTTGCTCTTCATATGTCAGATATTCGGCAAATGCACCGGTGTCAGAACGTGTAAGCCCAGCGAAGCGGCAGCGGATGCGAATCTCTTTGCTCTGCTCGCCTTCAGTGGAGCAGTGGAAGTCATCATCATCGATGCGAAAATATTCCTGATCACGGGTACCGAGCGCAAGCCGCAGCGCATCAACAATTACGGTCTTCCCGGAGTCGTTTTCACCTACGATGGCCGTTAGTCCCGGCCGCAATCTGAGCAGCGCGGCATTCTCGCCCTCTCCAAACAGGCGGAAGTTCTCGACTTTGAGCTCCGAAATATACATCGCCGCCTCTCGTACGCTATTCGTCCGCTATACGCCACTTCCCAGATGGCTTAACCAAATGTTCAAGCGGCGATTTCAATCTTGATATTCTTGCCCAGCGCTCTGGCTGCACGCTCCAAGGTCAGCAACGTTACTGAAGGATTATCGGGATCCAGCAACCGTTCCAATGCGGAACGGCTGGTTTTCATCCGCTTGGCCAGTTGGGTCTTGTTGAGTTTCTGCGCCTTCATCAATTCCTCGAGTTGGAAGGCAAGCACACGTTTAACTGCGATAGCTTCCGCTTCCGCAAGCACACCTTCCTCTTCCAGAAAATCATCGAAGTTGCTGCCAATGTGTTTACTCATGTTACTTCTCCAGGTTGGCTTTGCGATCTTTAGCCAATTGCAAATCAGCTTGAGGTGTCTTCTGGGATTTCTTGATGAAGCCATGCAGCAAGATCATCTTTTCACCCTTTACTGTAAACAGAATTCGAGCAATGCGTTGATCAAGCCGACATCTAACTTCCCATAGTCCGGGCTCCATTTTTCGAACCACTGGCATTCCGATAGGCCAGCCATATTGAACGGTTTTAATCTCGCCACCGATTATCCTTTTGTCCTGTTTGCTCAGCCCCTGCAACCACGCGCGAACCGGTTCATTTCCCGATTCCGTTCGGTAAAAAACCACTTCAAGAGGCATATCGGCATCCATAGGAAAAGGTGTACCATATTTAGTACACTTTACAAGCCTTTGATCATGAAAGCTAGAAATCTGAGAACAAACAACTTTGCCGCCCAGAGAGGGAGGGAAGTAATGTGGATGAGTTCATAGTCCTACAGGCGCCTGATCCGGTGTGACTCGTACTTGGTCATCAATACCATGACGGGCGCGATATGCATGGCATGGTATAGGCGCGTCACGCTGATTGTGAGTGTGGCGATACCATGATCTATACCATTGGAAAATGGTACTAACTGCTTGCCGATGCCTGCTAGTGCCAGATGATGCCAGACAGTAATGTGGGTAAGTTATTGGTTTTGTTAGTTCGGTGTGCCTTGGTGCCTGTCAGCACCAGCCAGTGCCAGATCTGCGCTACTCCCACTCGATAGTGGCAGGCGGCTTGCTGGAAATATCATAGGCAACCCGGGAAACACCGCTGACTTCATTGATGATGCGGCTGGAAACCTTTTCCAGGAACTCCCAGGGCAGATGGCCGATATGAG
>JALWMK010000164.1 GCA_027083925.1 Sedimenticola sp.
TGACATTGTCTTTGATGACATTGAAGTTACCACGCACCTGCACACCGGAATCTATATCATTGGCAGACTCGCCGGAATTGGTCAAATGCAGGTTTTTCAGGGTGGCCCCATCGGTTTTCAGAACCACCACAGAGCCTTTTCCACCGGCATCAATGGTTGCCTTGCCCTGCCCATCAACAGTAATGGGACGAGTCACAACAACCGGCCCGGCATAGGTGCCGGGCGCCAGCGCCAGGGTTTCGCCATCCGGCGTCTGGTCAATCAACTCCTGCAGGGCCAACTGGCCGTCGGCAACACAAAGCCCCGGCAACAGCAGCAACAGCAAGCCCCACAGGCGCATGGCCATCACTTATTGCGGGCATCTTTGCGCCGCATCAACGCGGCCACCGCCAGCAATGCCGACATCAACAGCATCATGCCAAAGCCGATACTGGGATAAGAGTGGGTGGTAAACTGCGCCACCTTGCCCTGGCCAAACACCGTGGGCATGAAGGGCTTGACGGTAAATGCGCCCATATCATTCAGGTTGTGGCCATACCACCACAGCCAGGCAGAGTATTCGATGAGGAAAAACACGGGTAGCGCCATGGGCACCAGGATCAGTAACCAGTACAGGGCACCGCTGCTTTTGCGCGCTCCCCAGACCATCAATACCATAGCGGCGACAATGCCCCAAAATACCACATGGGATGCTGTGGTCATGGTCTTGACCAGCGGCTCGATCTCTTCCGGAACATTGAAATACCGGCCCAGGCTTTGTTCATAATGCCAACGCATGACTTGCAGATTGCTGCCCGTCCATTCCTCACGCTCATTGGCGGGTTTCTTTTTCTGATCGATCAGGAACAGGATTTTGAGCATTTCGATATTGGCTTCCTTGTCACCGGTATCTGCTGCTTTTCCAGCACCCTTGCCCAGCTGCACCTGCATACCTTCAGAGCTGACCAATTCACTACCCAGACCAGCCAGTTTGCGGGTAATCTCATCTTCACTGGCTTGTTGTTCCACGATCGACAGATTGTCTTCGGGAAGAGCTTCCTGCATGCGCTTGATGACGGTATCACCCGCATCTGTTTCGCCACCCCGTTCGGCATCCTGATCCATGGCGCTCACCAGGGCGCGTACATAGCCGGCGCTTTGGTATTTCAATCCGTCAGCCCCATACCAGGTCATGTACATCCAGATGGCAATGGCGGCGAAACCCACCGACATCAGCGGCACGCGGATCTTCGGCTTGGTGCAGGCAAAACCCAGCAGCATCACACCCAGAAATGACATCAGGAAAAGGGAGAATGGGCGTTCGACCACGCCACCCGCTGCAATGGGATACATGCCCACATAATGGTTGATGGTATCCATCTCATGTACACAGTCCAGTGCTTCTTCTTCTGTAATTTCTTCCTTTTCAATTTTCTTGCAGCCATTAAACACGCCATTCATATGAAAGTGAATTCTCACCCCATCCGGAAAGGCATCCTCCGGATAGTTTGGAGCGGTAAGAGAGACCCACCATGCTGGCGCGAAATAGATGATTACCAGCAGTACAAGACTGGCCAGAATCAGCAGATTGGAGATGATTACACGCTTGGACATGACAATACCTGTTGGATCGAAAAAAACTGAAGGATAAAACTATGTGTTTTCACCATGGAAGGCTATGACGATTCGCAATCGAGCCCCCAGGGGAAATCACCACCTGCCGTCAAAGTGAAAAACTCCCCGCCGAGACACCATCCCGGCAGGGAGAAACATCTGATTGCCTATGTCTATTCAGGCCAAAGCCTGATCCGACGAATCAATCGTAATCAGGGTTCAGCCATTCCTTGGAAGGCGCCAGGTCTTCCTTGGGCACGGGAAGCCGGGAAGCATAGTTGATTACATGCAACGCATCATCATGGGTGAAGCGCTTGATCTGCTCGACCATCTCCGGATTGGCGTTGCGGCGCTTGCCGTCACGAATCCACTCGAACTGGCGCACCATGTACTTGTAGTGCTGTCCCTGGATCTTGGGATAATACTTTTCTGCATCACCTTCACCGTTTTTGCCATGGCATTTTACGCAGTTATCCTCATACAGCTTTTTCCCCTTCTCATAATCGGGGGTGCCTTCTTCCCACTCTCCTTTGCCGTTATCCGGATTCATGGGCAGCTTGGCGATGTAATGCGTTACATCTGCCATGGCCTGGGGACCGCCGATGGATTCCGGCTTGGCAAACGGATACATGGTCGGGTTGTCCCGGTTGCCTTCGCGAATATCAGCCAGTTGTTTGACCAACACCGCCTGATGTTGCCCGGAAATCTGCGGGAAAGTACCGTCTTTGGATCCCCAGCCTTCTGTCAAATGACAGGCTGCACAGACCTCATACACCTCGATGCCGTTTTCATGATCCGGCTTCAAATGCAAGGCTTCATCTCTCTCTCCCCCATCCGTCATCCATACCGCAAAAGCGGAGCCACTAACCATTACAGTGGCGGCAATACCAAGCATGGATACCATCAAACGTTTGTTCATAATCTGTTCTCCAAAAAACAAAGCCACGGCTTGGCGGCACAGCGTCATGCCCATCCAAGCCCACATTAAAAAACCACAAAATAGTAACATTCAAACCACGCTCCACACTTGAGCCATATCAAGTGCAAAGCCATAAGCCCTTGAAAGTAAAACAAACACTTTCTATAAGGTTTTTCTTCACATCCACAGCTTACCGAAAAACATGGCTTTTCGGCAAGCTGCACACAATGTGGCAGAACTTGCCATTTTCATTGAGTGTAGCTCATTGAAAATACCAGGAACACGGAATTGCACTCCCTGCTCCCGGGCTGAAAAGCCCTTCTATGGCCTTTTTCAGCATCCTGCTAGTCATCCTGATAGGACAACCACGCCAGAATATCTGCGATTTCAGCATCACTAAACTGTTGAAATATCTGTTGATCCCTGGGGTCATCATGGATGCGCTCGCCCTTGCGGAATCTTTCCACCTGGCGCAACAGATATTTGCTGTGCTGCCCGGTAAGCATGGGAATGGTCAGCATGCGGTTGCCCTCCCCTTTCGCCCCATGACAGGTAGCACATTCCTTGCGGTACAAGCGGCCTCCTGCACCCGCATTTCCCGGATAATGGGGAATATTCAGGGATCTCTTGCTCTCTTCCAGGCGCGCCAGGGCATCAAAGCCTTCATCCTTTACCACATCCTCTTCATCGATAACTGCAATATGGGTTGGCAAATCGATGCTGGCCAGATAGGAGGTAATAGTATGCAAATCCGTGCCGGGCAGCTCCCGGTCATTGGAAAAGGGAATCATGGGAATATTAATGCGTTTGCGGTTCTTGAAGTACTCCAGTTGCCGAGCCAGGTATTCGGGATTCATGCCCGCCAAACGGGGATATTCGCCATCCGGCGTTCCCTGGGCATAGATTCCGTGACAGGAGGCACAGGTTTGCATGATATCTTCGGCATCTTCCGGGTCAAATTCCGGTATATCGGCCTTCTCCGTATGGGAACGCGGCAGACGATGGGCAATCCCCTTGTGGCAGTCGATGCAGGTTTTACCCTCCTCCATTGCATCCTTGTGGGCGCGGGCAGGGAAGCGCGCCTGTCCAGGCAAATCCATGATCGAAAAATCGTGGCAGTTACGGCACTCTCTGGAATCTGTCTCTTCCATGACCTTCCATACCCGCTCCGCCAGTGCCGGGCGCCGCGCTTCAAATTTTTCTTTGGTATCGATGCTTCCCATAAGCCAGTGATAGACCTCACCGGAGGCCTGTACCTTACGCAATAATTTTGGGATCCATTCTTTGGGGACATGGCAATCCGGGCAGCCAGCCTGCACGCCCGATGGATTGGAAAAATGTACGGATGTCTTGTATTCCTGGTACACATTGTCGTGCATTTCGTGGCAGGAAATGCAAAAAGACATGCTGTTGGTTGCCTCCATGGCGGTGTTGAAGCCACCCCAAAGCAGCATGCCCAATACCACCAGGGCAATGCCACTCCAGAGCGAACGACGCTTGTACACGGTCTTTGCTGAAGGGCTTTTTGTTTTCATCATCTACTCAATAAAGAGAACGGCCTGGCACAATGCCAGGCCGTTCGATTGGTACCTGCTGCCTAATCAGGGAGCGAGCTTGGACACATAATCCGCCAGTGTATCCAGGTCTTCATCACTGAAGCGCGGCTTGCCTTCCGGCGTCACCATCACGCCTTTCATGGCGATGGACTGCCCATTGGCGCGGGCACCGCTCATGATGTCCTTGATCTGTTGCAGTACATATGCCTTGTTCTGGCCGGCAATCTTTGGGTAGGCGGGCATCAACGGTGTTTTTCCATCCTTTCCGTGACAGGCGGCACATGTCATATACAGCCTTTTTCCGGAAGCTGCGGACGCAACGCTGCCAAAAGCAAAAGCGGCAAGAACCGCGGACAGAACAATTGTTCTACTGGATAACCTAATCATTACTTCACATTCTCCTAAAAGAAGGGGGTGAGCAATCACCCCCGTATATTACATCCTGAATGAGGTTTCCGGCGCCTTGCCTTTAACCAAGGCAGGTGCCGGAAACAGGCGCTTATTTGACTTTCTTGGCGCCGTTCTCTATCAGATAGGTCTTGGCGCGCAGACCCATGTCTGCGGTCTTGACCTGATACTGCCACCACTGGTTGGCCCACAACATGGCGTTGTTCCAGTCTTTCTTGGCGGCAGCCGCCTCAGACTTGGCTTTGGCTTCCTTGGCGAAACCGAGCTGGTCGGTAGCATCCTCCACCAGAGCAACTACAGTCGGGAAATCCTTGTAGTTGTGGCTGGTAATGAAGCCTACCACCTCGTTGATTACAGCTTGGGTATCGATGTTGGTCTGAACCTGCTTCTTGTAATCAGCCTCGGTGTAGTTGGTGCCCGCAACCAGGCCACCTGCTTCTGCCTTGTATCCTTTTGGCTGCACCAGCAGATAACCCTGCATCTCCAGGTGAAGTGCGGAGCAGAACTCGGTGCAGTAGTAAGGATAGACGCCAGCTTTTTCCGCTACGAAAGTAGCCGAAGCCGTCTTGCCCGGCTCGATGGAGAGCTGGACATTCTGGCCGTACAGGGCGAAACCATGGGTTTCGTCCTGGGCACGTTCGAGGTTGGTGATATGGATGGATACGGTATCACCTTCGGTAACCTCGATGATTTCGGGCGTCAGATGAGAGCGGATCGCTGTGCCATAGACATGAACGGTACACTTGCCGTCGGCATCGCATGTGCGTTCGACCTTTTCACGACCAGCACGAGTTTTCCACTGGGAACGCTTGTCGAGGCGGCTGTTCCAGCCAGACTTGTAGCGAATGCCAGGCTTCAGCTTGTCAGCCTTGATGGCAACCACATAATGCGGCTCACCCAGAGGGAGAGGCATGTCGTACAACAGTTGCATCTTGTCGCCACTGATATCGATGAGCTGGTGGTTCTGCGGATGCAGCGGACCCACGGGATTGAAACGGTCGATGGCCAGCTTGTTCAACGCCACCAGATATTTGCCATCTGGAGTAACGGAGTCACCTTCCATGGTCATCAAGTGACCAACGTTATAGTGAATCGGCAGCTGATCCAGCACCTTGCCTTCACAGTAGTCCCACTTGGTAACCATGGAATCCACATAAATGGAGGTGTAAACGATACATTTCTTGGAATCATACTGCGTATGCAGCGGTCCCAGGCCAACGGCGACAGATTTGTGCAGGGTATCCTTCAATGCAATGATGGGAATACCATAAGGATCTTTGCCTTCGAACTTCTTGGCTTTGATTGCAGCCTGAATCTTCTTCCAGTCATAAACCCAGGCATGGCTGTCCAGCTTGCCCGAAACAATGATCTTGTCGCCAGTAGGCGCCACATCAACACCGTGCGGGCTTTTTGGTTCAGGAATCAGATACAGCAACCCGTTGTCTACAGCTTCTTTGATGCTGATCAATGTCATACCATTGACTTTCTTGCCGATTTTTCCGGCCTTGACCAGTTTTGCGGCCTTCTGCCAGTGTGTGATATGCATGAAGTCGGTATCTTTGGCGGAACAACCAGCCTCAAATGGAGGACGGCCACGCTCGATACCGCCGACATAACGCTCGGTACAGAAAGAGTTGGTGAAACCCCAGCCCATGGATGGCCCCTTACCCGCATCAGAAAGATCCTGACTATAGGGAGGAAGCTCAAAGGTAAAGGAGTTTTCAGGCTCGATCTTGCCCTTCTCCATGTTGAATTTCCAATAGGTCAAACCACCGCGGTATTTGTCGTTGAATTTCTCCAGCGGCACAAAACCACTACCTTTGTAGGGTGACGCATACTGTGCCGCATCCATCACATACTCGGTATTCGGGGTGACGAAGGCGCCGCCATGTGCATTCTGAAACAGCGGATTGACTACGATCTGCTTGGTTTCAAAGTCATGCAAATCGATAACCGCGATACGGGGATTGGCTTTATCGTTAATAAACAGGTACTTGGCATTATATTCGCCATTGGTTTCCGAAAAAGCGGGATGGTGGGTATCACCAAAAGTAATATCCTTGCCCTCGATGCGTCCCTGAGCCAGTACCGCCTTGGATTCATCGTCAAACCCATATGCCTGCCAGGGTTCCGGGGTAAAGACGCCGATATATTTGAGAATGCGCATGGACGGAATGCCATACACGATGACCTGCCCGCTCTGGCCGCCGGAGGCAAAGGCCATGTATTCATCACGGCCACCGCTGGGGGTATAGGTTTTCGCTGCCGCCAAGATGTCTTTTTCAGTCAGCCCACGTTTTTTCATCACGTCTTTCAACGTGTCCTGAGACCAAGCATGGCCTCCGGCTGTGAGTCCCACTGCCAAAGCAACAAGGGAGGCAAGCATAGGCTTGCGTATATTCATGGTATTCTCCTTCTGGTAACTACAATAGTGATCGAAAAAAGCCAGCACTTCCCCACCCCTTTCGATCATAAAAAATTATGACCAGCGATTACTGGCCAGTTGTCGAGTATATAGACCTTTGTAGTGTGTGTCATTTCACACAGACCTGATTTGACTTAAATCAATAACAGCGCAGGATTTTGGCAGGAAATTGTCCGGCAATGGCTCTTTTGATTCGACACCATCCTTATTCCCTGCCTCTGGCATCCGCCTGGCCGGGAGCACGAAACACCAGGCTGATGCGGCGTGAAGGCTGGATCATCAGTATTCATGACAACCAAACCATTGGTTATGGCGATTGCGCGCCACTTCCTTATGCCGGCACGGAATCCAGTGCGGCAGCGCATAAGCTGTTGCAGCAGTTTTCCCGTAGAACCTGGGTCGAACCCCAGGCATTGCTGGCGGAGCTAAAGCAGCAGCGCCAAGGCTGCCCGACCGCCTGTTATGCTCTGGAGACCGCCACCCTGGATCTGTGCAGCCGGAATGCCGGGATCCCCCTGCGCAACTATCTCAGCGGCTCTGCCAGCAAGCGGGTTCTGGTAAATGCCATGTCCGGATCAGTCTGCCGGGACAGTCTTCCGGATGCCCGGGATCAGGGATTTACCATCATCAAATTGAAAGTCGGCCAGCGCCAGTTACGGGAGGAAATAGGCTGCCTGCAGAAACTGGGGGCCGGACTGGCGCCGGAAATTCGTTTACGGCTGGATGCCAACGGCAGCTGGAACCTGGATGAAGCACGCTATTTCCTCGATGCCGCCGCCGGATTGCCCATAGAATCCCTGGAAGAACCACTACGCAGTCCCAGCCTGTCTGAATTCTCCCTGCTTCAGTCCCAAACCCTCATCACGCTGGCGCTGGATGAATCGATACAGCGGATTAACCAGAACGAACTGCTGGCAAACCCGAACATCCGCCGTCTGGTATTGAAACCCGGCGTACTGGGCGGCCTGCAATACAGTTATTCTCTGGCAGAAAAGGCTGCCGCTGCGGGCAAGGAATGCGTGATTACCTCGCTGGTGGATTCTGCCGTGGGCGTGCATGCCGCCTGCCAGCTTGCCGCCGCTGTGGATGGGCTGTCTCCCGGGCTGGCGCACGGACTGGCAACCTCCAGCTGGCTGTGCAAAGATGTTGCCCGGCCGCCTGAAATCGAGGCGGGATATACTTCTTTACCCGACACCCCCGGACTGGGCATCGATGAAATCTTTTACGCGAATCTTTCAGGTACCTTTTCATGAGCTGGATCCCGGTGGCGTCATGTTCCATGCTCATTTGTTCAGCCATGCCCACAATGCCTATTCCGCCCTGCTGTCAGAAGCAGGTTATTCGCTGAAAGCCATTCTCCTGGCGGGCGATCACCTGGTTCCAGTGGTGCATGCCGAGGCAGATTATCTGCATCCGCTGTTGCTGGATGACGAGGTGTGCGTCACCGTGTTTCTCACATCCGCCGGAAACACCTCCCTGAGCTTCTCCTACAAATTTCACAAGGATGACATGCTCTGCGCCACAGCCGCCACTACCCATGTATTCCTGCGCAGGGACAGCAGGACTCCCGTGGCCATCCCGGAAAAACTGCGGCAAGGACTTCAGGTATATTCCTCCTGAAACAACTTCTGCACAAGCCTTTTCACCTCGGTACGCAACAGCTTTCCCATCGCATTTCGCGGTAACGCCTCTACCCTGAAAAACCGCCTGGGCAGAAAAACTCCCTGCAAATTCCTCTGCGCCCAGCCAGTCACCTGCTCGGCACTTGCCGGCCCGCAATACAGGGCGGCCAGCGCATCGCCCCATGTGACATCGGCAAAGGCGCTGACCGCAACCTGTTCCACCCCGGGGCAACGAGCCAGCGCCTGCTCCAGTAACTGTGGGTGAACATTTTCCCCGCCGCTGACGAAAACATCATCATTGCGCCCGAAGACGTACAACCGCCCCTCACTGTCCATGCACCCCAGATCCCGGGTGTTCAACCACTCTTGCTCATCCGTCAGTTTCCAGCGGCCGCCACCCATGCAGCGGGCATGGGTTGCTATGGAAGGGCCACGGACGAAAATAACATCAGTATCTTCACAGAGTTTGATTTCGACATGCTCCAGGGGGAGGCCGGCACAACCTGGCCGCCATCGCTGTGGCGGCGGGAACAAAGTAGCCACCTGGGAAGCGGTTTCCGTCAATCCATAGCTGGGACAAAGAGGCCAGCCCAGTTTCAGAGCTGCCTCCACCAGTGTTGGCGTGGCGGATGCCCCGCCCAGCACTACGGCTTTCAGTGCTGCAGGCGGCCGGAAGCCACTATCAGCCTCCAGCAGGCGATGCAGCATGGCGGGCACAAGGGATAAATGACTCACCCGGCCTTTCCCCAACGCTTCCTTCAGAACCCTGGGATTGCCACGATCCACAAGTACCGCTTTGGCTCCCCCATGGGCGCAGCGCAACAATATGCTGAGTCCACCAATGTGATGGAGGGGAAGGCAGGCCAGCCAGGTATCGCTTTTTTCAAGCTCCAAACGCTTGCAGGAAGCCAGTACGCTGGCAGCCAGGTTTCGTCCAGTGAGTTCCACGATTCGGGGCTGTCCCTGGGTGCCACTGGTCGCCAGCAGCAAACGTACAGCATCCAGCCCCAATTCCCGAGCCGGAAAGCGGCTGGCTGAGTCCTCGTTCAGCTTCTCCAGGCAGGCATCATCCACCAGCACCATGTCCGCCCGCGCCGCCTGTAGCTGCTGCCGGCGGCTATACTCGGGCAAAGCAGGATCCACAGGAAAAAAAATACAGCCCATCCTCGGCAGGGCAAACAGCAACAGAGCATTCAGCCAGCGTTGCCCACCCACACTGGCCAAAACCATGCCAGGCGCAAGCCCCATGGCCTGCAGGCGCAGACACAAGGCGTCCAGCAACTGTTCCAGCTTCTCACCGGAATAGTGTTTTTCGCGGTATTCTATACAAAAATTCCGGTTCGGCTGCGGCAACTTTTCAGGAACCATCATCAGTTCAGAAAAACCTGAAGCAGGCCGCTCAGGCAGGATTCAGCCAAGACAATACAAAATCGGATATTTCCCCGGGCTGGCTCAGTGCCAGCAAGGGAACCGGCACTTCCTGGCTCGGGCGCCGATCAACCGCCACCGCTATCACCTGGTCATCTTCCAGGCAAAGCAGCGGCTTGCCCAAAGACGGCCGGTGGATCTCGATCTTGGGTATGGGCTCGTCCCGAAAACCTTCCACCAGCACCAGATCCAGCCCCCTGGTATCCAGTCGCGTCAGCAATTCCGCCAGGTCAGGCTCTGTTTCACCATCCCCCTCCCGGATCCAGGCACTACGATATTTTGACGCCAGCAGGATTTGACCTGCTCCCGCCTTGCGCAAACGGTCGCTGTCCTTGCCCGGCTTGTCCATTTCAAAATCATGATGGGAATGCTTGATCAAAGCCAGCTTCAGGCCCGAACCCCTGAGCAGCGGGATCAGTTGCTCAAGCAGCGTGGTCTTGCCACTACCGGAAAAAGCGGCGAAACCCAACACGGACAAGGAAAAATCTGATAGATTCATGTTGCTATGCAGTTGCGAAAAGAATCAACTTTATCAAAAACTTCCTTTTACCGTACACAATCATTTCCAGGTTGCAGAATCTTGGTTTCCACAAAAAATACGCCCCCCCTGTTTTGCCCAGACGCAGACCGCGTTCCATCATGATCTTCAAGGATAATTTCAGCACCATCAGCTACGCCTTCGTGCTGGGCATACTGTGGAGCGCCAGTATCGCAGCCATCACCCTGTGGACCATCACGGAGGAGAAAAAAAGCACACTGAATCTGGCGAAAGCCGAAGCCAGGGCCTATTTCAACAAGGATCAGGCCGTGCGCCTGTGGGCTACAGAACATGGTCGCATCTATGTACCAACAACCAGCAACTACCCTCCGGATCCCAATCTTTCCCACATCCCGGAAAGAGACATCAGCACACCTTCCGGGATCACGCTGACGCTGATCAACCCCGCCCGCATCATTCGTGAGCTGGATGAAAACTTCGGATCCCTCTATGGCGTCACCGGCAAGGTCACCAGCCTGACCCCCCTGGCCGTGGAAAACACGCCTGATGAATGGGAAAAACTTGCCCTGTACCGCCTGGCCCTGGGAGAAAAAGAGGTTATCGAACTGACCAGCATCGACGGGCAGGAATACCTGCGCCTGATGCAGCCGCTGATCGTAAATGCCGGCTGCCTGCTGTGCCATGCCGGCCAGAATTTTACACCTGGAGAACCCGGCGGGGGAATCGGCATCGCCCTTCCCATGCAGGAACTGCGCACACAGGAAACCATCGCTATTGCATCCAAAGCAACCATTCTGCTCATCCTGTGGCTCCTGGGTATTGCCAGCCTGATTGTCGGCGCATGGATCATCGCCCGCCAGGTGACTGTGCGGCAGCGTATGCTGCGAAAACTGCAGCGCAGCGAGAAGCGCAAGAGCGCCATCGTGGAAACCGCGCTGGACGCCATTATCACCATCGACAAGGATGACCGCATTCTGGAATTCAACCCGGCGGCGGAAAAGATTTTCGGCTATGTGGCGCAAGAGGTCATGGGAGAAAAAATGGCCGAACTGATTGTTCCCGAACCACTGCGCCAGCAGCACTACGAAGGATTCCGGAACCATCTGCAAACCAACAAGGCAACCATCATAGGAACCCGCATCGAAACCACAGCCGTACGCGCTGACGGTACCGAATTTCCGGTTGAACTTGCAATTACCCGCATTAACCAGAAAAACACCCCGCTGTTCACCGCTTACATCAGGGATATCACCGTAAACCGGGAAATGGCGGAGCAGCTGATGCACCAGGCCAGCCACGACCATCTGACCAATCTGCTCAACCGCCACAGCTTTGAGCAATCCCTGCGAAATCTGCTGGACGGTATGAGCACCCATTCGCAACACAGCCTCATGTATCTGGATCTCGATCGGTTCAAATTGATAAATGACAGCTGTGGCCATGCAGCTGGTGATGAGCTGCTGCGCCAGCTGGCGATCTTACTGGATAAAAATACCGGCAACGACGATATTCTGGGGCGACTTGGAGGCGATGAGTTTGGCCTGGTGGTAAAAAACCGCACCCCCGAACTTGCCCTGCAGACCGGCCGAAAGCTACTGGCAGACGTTCAGAATTTCCGGTTCTACTGGGACGGCAAGATTTTTTCCCTGGGCATGAGCATCGGTCTGGTGAACATCACGGACTCCGGGCAAAGCGTGACCGACCTGTTGCGGCTGGCAGATGCCGCCTGCTACCAGGCCAAGGAGGAAGGCAGAAATCGCATCATCGTAACCAGCCAGTTCGAGGGAGAAATGCTGCAGTTGCGGCGGGGGGAGATTGACTGGATCACGCGTATCGAATCCGCCTTTGAACAGCAGCAGTTCATTCTCTACCAGCAACCCATACGCCGGATAGAGAACACAGAGACGCCTCCTGTCATTGCCATGGAAATCCTGCTGCGCATGCACGATTCCGAAGGAAACACAGTCACCCCTGACCGATTCATCCCTTCTGCAGAACGATACAATTCCATGGCAGCTATCGACCGCTGGGTACTTAGCAACACCCTCCACTGGCTAGCCGCTCGTCCTGACAAAAAGCGCATACCGGCACTTGCCACCATTAACCTCTCCGGTGCCTCGGTAGTGGATCCGTTGTTCCTGGATTTTGTCATGGAGCAGCTGCAACTAACCGGCATCCATCCCGGCTCCATTTGCCTGGAAATCACCGAAACCGTCGCAATCACCAATCTGTCCAGGGCCCGCCATTTCATTACCGAATTACACCATGCCGGATGCCTGTTCGCCCTGGATGACTTTGGTAGCGGCATGTCCTCCTACGGCTACCTCAAGGATCTTCCCGTGGACTTCCTGAAAATAGATGGCCAGTTCGTTCAGGGTATGGACAGGGATCCAATCAGCCTGGCCATGGTCAAATCCATCAACGAGATCGGCCAGCTGATGGGCAAGAAAACCATTGCAGAACATGTGACCAGCAAGGAAACCCTGGCGCTACTGGCGGAAATCGGGGTGGATTACGCCCAGGGCTACTACCTCGGCAAACCCACCCCTCTGGACGAATTAAACTGACCCGGCAATAATTCAGGCCTTCACCCCAGCCTCTTCCCCTCTGCCCACCAGACCAAAATCTTCCATAATACTGTAGGAAGCTGGCAGCACCAGCATGATCAGCAGGGTGGAGGTCAGCATGCCGAATACGATGCTGGTAACCAGGGGCACCAGAATCAGGGCCTGGGAGCTGGTCTCGAACAGCAGGGGTGTCATGCCCGCTACGGTAGTTACCGAGGTGAGGAAAATGGCGCGGAAACGATCCCGCACCGCCTGGCGGGCCGCATCATGAAACACCATGCCTTCACGCACCCGGTACTTGACGAACTCTACCAGCAGAATGGAGTCGTTCACCACCACGCCCGCCAGGGAGACAAAACCGATCATGCTGGGCAAAGTGAAATCCAGCCCCATGATCAAGTGCCCCCAGATCGCCCCAATCAGCGCCAGAGGGATATTCAGCAGCACGATAAAGGGTTCACGGTAGTTGCGAAACTGCAGGCTCAGCAACAGGAACACACCCAGTGCTCCCAGGCCGAAGCCACTGAGAATGGACAACTGGGTTTCCGCGCCATTTTCCACCTCGCCTTTGAGGTGGACGCGGATATCAGGATAACGCTGCTGCAGCTGCGGCAGGAAGTTCTTCTGCAATCCGCCAATGATTTCAGAGGTGTTGGCAAGCTCCGCATCCACATCCCCAAAAATATTCACGGCACGTTGATGATTCACATGGCCGATGCGGGCGAAATCCCGGGTTTCCACCACCTGGGCAACACGGCTCAGGGGGATGGCGTCCCCCTGCCCGGAAAACACAAAGAAGCTTTCAAAATCATCCAACTGCCGCCCCCGATCCCGATCCAGTTTGGCGATGACTTCATACGCTTCGCGCCCGCTATAGACATCCGTAATTTTCAATCCCTGATAGGCCGCTCGCAGTTGTGAGGAAATGCTGCGCGCATCCAGTCCCGCATTCAGCGCACCAGGCAGCAACTGCACGGAAAACTGGGGTTTGCCCGGTCGCAGGTCATCCAGCAGGTTGGACACGCCATCATAGCCCCGCAGCCAGTTCTGAATTTGCCAGGAAGCCCGGGACAGGGTTTCCAGGTCTTCGCCAGTGATGCGGACATGGATCGCCCTCCCCGCCGGCCCCACCTTTGGCTCGCGGAACTGAACGCTGATCACATTGGGCAGATCCCCGCTGTTCTCCCGCCAGCGCCGGGTCAGCTCCATCATGGGAGTCTTGCGAATTTCGGTATTGAGCACATCCAGGGTGATGGTCGCCAGGTGCGTGCCATTTTCCGGCACATCGGCATGGACACCAAAAGCCACCTGTACATTTCTTACCAAAGGCTCGGGTTCCTTCTCGCTCAGTTCGGCATTGGTTTTCGACAAGGCGGCAAGCAGGTGTTTCACCACAGCCTGGGTTTCCTCCAGGGGCGTGCCCTGGGGCAGCAGCACCCTGGCATCCACGGTATTGCCTTCGAGATCAGGAAAAGCCTTGAACTTCACCGTGCCCGTGGCAATCAGGCCGACGGAAAAAACCAGCATGGCCAACGCCAGCCCAAGGGTGAGGTAACGATACGCAATCGCTTTGTCAGCTGCCGCCCCCACGCCTTCACGCATGCGCAGAAACCCTTCTTCCATCTTGTCACGCCACGCGGGCCGGGTCTTGTTGTGCGCATGCTCCAGGGAATGCTTCAAATGATGGGGCAGTACCAGCAAAGCCTCGATGAGAGATACGGTGAGCACCGACAGCAGCACCACCGGCAGCACACCGAGTATCTGGCCGATATCCCCCTTCATCATCAGCAGGCTGCCGAACAGAAAGGCCGAGGTGAGATAAGAGGAAAATACCCCGCGAAACACCTTCTTCGTGCCGTCGATGGCCGCCTGGCCCGGCGTCTTGCCCTTGGCGTATTCGTGTTCGATGCTCTCGGAAATCACGATGGCATCGTCCATGAGAATACCAATGGCCATGAGCAGGGCGATCATGGAAATCATGTTGATACTGACACCAAACAGCACCATCAGCGCCAGACCGCCGAGAAAGGAAATCGGCAATCCCAACGCCACCCAGAAGGTATAGCGCCAATTGAAGAACAAAAACAGCACCAGGCCCGCCAGCAGCAGACCCTGCCAGCCGTTTTCCAGCAGCAGCCGTAACCTGTCCCGTACCCCGGTAGCCACGTCCTGGGTTATGGTCAGCCGGGTGCCCTGGGGCAGAATGGCATTTTCCCGCTCCACGAATTCGGCAACCGCATCAAATACCTTCAGGGTATCGTCAATTGTGTTCTTGCTGACCACCAGAACAGCGGCGGGCTTGCCGTTGAGTTCGATGTATTCTTCCCGGTTCTCGAACCTGTCCTCCACCCGGGCGATATCCCCCAGGCGTATCTCGCCACCTTCTTCGGTGCTCAGGATCACCAGATCACGCAACGCCTCGGCGCTATTGCGGGCATTGTCGAAGCGAATCTGATAATCCTTATCCACCGTTTCCAGGGTTCCTGCAGGCAGTTCAACGGCCTGGGCGCCCACCAGATTGGCGATGTCCTGCACACTGAGCCTGTACTTGCGCAGGCTTTGCGCCGACACCAGCACCTGCAGCTGGTGAGTGGAGAAGCCCGTGACCCTAACCATGGGAATACGCAGATCTTCAAGCATGCGCTTGCGGTAGTATTCCGCCAGATCCTTGAGTTCGGATACCGTCAGTTTCTCGGCGGTAATGGCCACATTGACCACCTGGCTGGTGCGTCCAAGCTGAATGATAATCGGATCTTCCACCGCATCGGGGAAGTTCTGAATGCCATCAATGGCAACCTTGATGTCATCGGTAAACAACTGGATATCACCCTGTTCCTGCATTTCCAGGGTAAAGATGCCCATGTTGTCCCGTGCGTCGCAGACCTGCTCCTTGAGAAAGCTGATGCCGTCGGTGGCGTCTTCAAGGGGATTGCAGATGCCTTCTTCCACATCCGCCGGGCTGGCTCCGGGGTAGGCCACGGAAACCTGCACCTTGCTCTGCTTGAGGGTGGGAAAAGACTCCTTGTTCAGGTGCTGCACAGAAACCATGCCGATGGCGACAATCGCCAGCATGAGTATATTGGCGACCGTGGGGTGAGAGGAAAAATAGCGGATCATTTTTCCATCCCGCGCAGGGCGGATTCGTCCCCGGCGGCAGCAGCGACAAACTTCCGCACGAATTCCCGGGCCGGAACCGGCTTCAGGGGCAGTCCTTCGATGACGGGAATCACATCACTGACAACGATACTTTCACCCTCTTCAAGCCCCTGCTTCACCACCACGAACTCGCCCTGGCGATAGAGAATGCCGACGGAACGAATTTCCAGGCGATTGTCCCCGCGCGCCACATACACCCGCCCCTGATGCACCGCCTTGCGGGGGATGACCAGCATGGGTCTTTCCGGTGCATAAAAGCTTACCGCGGCGAACATGCCCTTGAGCAATGGCGGGCGTTCGCCGGGAATCACCTGGGCATAGGGCTTGTCCACCTGCACCACCAGCCCCACCGTGTCCCGCTGCGGATCGATGGATTCACTGATGCGCAGCAATTTACCCTGCCAATGCGCCGCCTCGGGAAATCCCACCAGGCGCACCCTGGCTTCCAGGTTGACGGTATCGAGGACATTCCACAGGTTCTCCGGCTGGTTCAGGTCGACACGTTCATGTTGCTGATTGGCAAACAGCGGGCGGAACAGGCGCGTGGGCAGCTCTGCGGTAATTTCCACGGCATCTGTCCCCAGGGCTTCAAAAAGAACGGCGCCCGCTGCGGTAAACTCTCCTTTCTCCACAAACACTTCACCAATGCGCGCATCGATGGGCAGGCTGATTTCCGTGCGCCCCAGGGTATCCCGGGTCTGGGCCACCTGGCTTTTGGACTGGTTGATCTGCGCCTGCAGCGCCGCCTTGCGGCTCTCATAGCTCTTCAGCTTGCCTCCAAGATCAGCAACCTGTTGCTTGAGCTGCAGCACCTTCTGCTCCTCGGCATCCACGCTGGAGCGAGCGACCAGCTTCTTTTTCCAGATATCCAAAATGCGCTGGTATTCCTTCTGTTGCACCTGCAGATTCTTGCGCACGATGCTCAGCAAGGCCCTGGTGCTTTCTTCTTCTGTCTCCAGTTGCCGCAAGCTGGATTCGCTACCGGACAAACCGGCCTTGCTCTGTTCCAGAGAAAATTCAAAAGCCGTTGGCTCGACGCGCAACACCACGGTTCCCTTGGGCAGGCTGGCGCCTTTGCGCAGCTGGGGATGGATATAGACGATCTTGCCGCTCACCTCGGATTTTGCCTTTACCAGCACCCGCGGCTCCACCGTGCCATACCCCGTGGCATGAGACCGATAGGGAATCTTCTTCACCACCATCACTTCCACAGCCCTGACGGGATATTGCAGATCTTCATGGGCGACAGGCGGCTTGGTCTTCACCCTGAACACCACCAGGGCTACGGCCACGGCCACGATCAGCGGCAGAATGTATTTCTTTTGCAGGATATTTTTCATGGGCTACCCGGCTTCTTGCGCAAACGGGATCAATAACAGGTCATTCGGATCCGAGCATACTACAATACTATGGGTAGAGAAGAACCTGAATCCGTGTGGGTTCAGGTTACTTGAGATCCCCATAGCATCTCCTACCACCGTATTTTCATCTTTCACTTCCCCGGCCGGAATAATGGACTCACCGCTGTGAGCGGACATCTTACGCTGGCACAGGGGCGCACTCTGGCGCTGCTGCATCACTTACCCGGTAAAGATACGCCTGAACTGGCCCATCTTATCCTTCAGACTGGTTTGCCGAATGGTTTGCAGTAATTCACTCAGTTTGAATTCATGATGGCGCTCATAGGCCACGCCCAGTTGGGGCATTTCCGCCAGCCCGCTCTCCCGGGCATGTTCCGCGAAACCTTTGTTCTTCCAGAAGAAAGCGCCGGGCATGGTGGTGGGAACAACCAGGACGTAGAACATGGCGCGGCCGAGCGCGGCGCTGCCCAGGGCCAACAGCGTCAGCAGACCAAAGGTTGCCGGTCCGGTCAGGCCCAGGCCGGCCATGGCCAAAGCCAGAACCACGCCAATCGACAGCAAGGCATTCCGCAGCCAGTAGGAATAGCCAAAGGCAGTGCCTTGCTCATAGAAAGATACTGCCGCTTCGCTTTCGCTGTGACCGAGGTTGCGGTAGTGAAACAGCAACCCCATGCCTTCCAGGAACATGCCCACCGCAGCCACGGCCGCCAGCATCCTCCCCTGATCCATGCTCAGGGAACCGAAAACCAACGCCATGACCGCCAGCAACAATGACCCCAGGGTCAGGCCGGCGCCGATGAAAGCCGCTGCCGTATGCCAGTGATCCCAGTAGGGACGCGCCGGGATCCGGTAGAGCTTGTACATGTAGTATCCACCATACCCCAAGCCAAGCAGACCCGCTGCCGCCAGCAGGTTTGCCGGCACTTCCGCCCAACCAGCATCGAACAGGCTGAACAAGGTGTAACCCGTCAAGCCGATGAAGAACAGGGTCACGCCAGCAATCTCCCGGCTCACCGGGGACATGCGCAGATTGTAGAAGCCGCGATAGAAGCGATGAGGCTTGCCCAGGTGCATGTTGAGCTTGAGCATGCCAAAACCCAGCAGGATCACCATCAAAACCAGCGCGGGAACGAGCGCCGCGCTTTGCCGGTAATCCGCCAGAGGCGCAACACCAAACCAGCTCCCCAGCACCAGCAGGGCAAAGGCCCCCATCACCGCCTGGGCGCTGAGAGTGAAGGCGACATGGGCATTCTCATGGGAACCCAGCAGTTTCTTCAGGTTCCACTGGCGTTTGAAACCTGGCTTGGGATCCAGCACCGGCTTGAACTTTCCTTCCCTGTCGTCCTGGTGATATTTCAGGGGCATGCTGTCTACCCGCTTCATGTCTCGCGGCAGGGTGCGCTTCTGCTGGAAGCGGATATTGGGATGGGTGATATCCGTGCGTGGGAAACCGGGAATTCCGGTCTTGGCCTGCTCCCGTCCTGCGGGGATATTTTCGATCACGCCAAATTCCAGGGCCTTGCCCAGGCAGGCAGATACGCAGGCAGGTTTGAGGCCTACTTCCAGGCGATCCACGCACATATTGCACTTGCTCACCTGGCCCTTCACCGGATCGAGCTGGGGTGCATTGTAGGGGCAGACCCAGGTGCAATAGCCACAGCCGAAACAGATCTCCGGATCCTGCAGCACCGCGCCGTATTCGGCAAACTTGGTATAGGCCCGGGTGGGACAGCCCTTGAGGCAGACCGGGTTATCACAATGGTTGCAGGCCATGGAGATGTTGATGCGCCGGTAGTCCGGATAGCTGCCGCCCTCCACGAAGCCCACGGAACGGAAGGCCAGGTGCGCCGGGTTGTCGTTTTTCTCGGAACAGGCCGCCTCACAGGCATGACAGGCGATGCAGTTGTCCGCCGTAAAGAAGAAGCCATGCTGCTTGTAGCGGTTGGGGTTGATCCGTTCCTGGGGTTCGTCGTTGATGACGAAATCATCCTGCCGCCGGGGATCATTCCGGGGCACTGTTTCGACAGGCTTGCCGTAGCGGTTCACCAGTTGGGTTTCCGGGTCATTCAGCAGGGCATACTCGGGTTCGTTCTCTCTTCTCGGAAACATGATTTTCTTCTCACGGGCCTGGCCCGGCATATTCGATATTCTTTACAAAATCCTGAATCCGTGGATTCAGGAAAATTCCATGTTGGGCACGTGATGCTTTGCCCAACCTGCAGGTCGGGCAAAGCGCAGCGCGCCCGACACCCGGTTCAGAACTTGCGCATTTCCATGCTCAAGCGCGCGGCTTCCTTCTGATCCGCGATCTTTTCAATCCGCACCGCCGACTGCTTGTATGCCGGTTGACGGGAATGGGGGTCGAGCAGCCCCAGGGTCAGGCGGTTGGCGCAGTCATGGAAATGAAACGGCAGGAACACCATATTCTTCGGCACCCTTGCCGTGGGTTGGGCCATGGCGATTGCATCCGAACGGCGTGATACCAGGCGCACATACTCGCCACGCTGAATTTTCAGCTCCGCACACAGATCCGGGTTGATCTCGATGAAGGGAATGGGGCTGTACTTGTTGTTGTTGCCAATCTTTCCCGTTTTGGTGCGCCCGTGCCAGTGTTCAATAAGCCGCCCGGTGTTGAGCCACACGGGAAATTTTTCATCAGGCACTTCATTGTTGTCGATGAACGGCAGGGGAATCAGTTTGGCCCTGCCATCCTCATGGCGGAAGCTCGCGGTTTCAGTATAAAGACGTTTGCCTCCCCTCGGCGGTGGCTGGCCACTGTTCTTTTCATCTTTGGTATAGGGCCACTGTATGCCCCGGCTCTTTTCAATCAGTTCGTGATTCATGCCGGAGATGTCGGAAAGACGGCCCCGGGACAGCTCCGCCATTTCCAGGAAGATGTCTGCCGCCTTTTCCGGAAACTTCACCTTGCCTTCCTTGTTGAAGCGTTCGGCCATGCGATTGAAGATCCACAGATCCGGTTTGGCCTGGCCTGGCGGCGTGGCGATGGGTTTGACCACATTGATGCGCCGCTCGGTGTTGGTCATCACCCCATCCTTCTCCGCCCAGGTGCCGGCTGGCAGGTAGACATGGGCATACTGGGCGCTTTCCGTATCCTCATAGCAGTCCTGCACGGCGCAGAACTCCAGTTTTTCCATGGCCTTGCGGATGCGCGCCGTATTGGGCAGGGAGGACATGGGATTGGTGGCGATAAGCCACAACCCCTTGATCTGGCCGGATTCGATGGCGTGGTAGATATCCGTCTGGAACATGCCACGCTTCTTGGGGAAGAACTCCACATCGATGTTCCAGAACTTTGCGATCTCTTCCCGATGCTCGGAAACCTCCAGGAAACGGTAGTTGGGCAGGCCGGAGCAGGACGACCATTCCCGGGTGCCCATGGCGTTGCATTGGCCAGTGATGGACAAACTGGTGCCGCCGGGCTTGCCGATGTTGCCGGTGATCAGAGCCAGGTTGTTGATGCCCACCACGCCGTCAGAACCATGGGTGGACTGATTGATGCCCATGGTCCAGATCTGCATGGACACCCCGGCATTGGCAAAGCGCCTTGCCACATGGCGGATACTGTCCTCGTCGATGCCGCAGATCTTCGCCGCCGTAGTGGGATCGTATTTCTCCACCTCGGCTTTCAATGCCTCGAAGCCATTGGTGTTGGCGTCAATATAGACTTGATCCTGCAGGCCTTCCTTGATGATGACGTGCATGAAGGCGTTTTGCAGCACCACGTCCGTACCCGGCGTAATGGGCAGATGGATATCGGCATTCTGCGCCAGCATGGTGACCCTGGGATCGACGACGATGAGGGGAAAGCCTTTCTTCTCCTGGGCTTCCTTCAAGCGCCAGTAGATGATGGGGTGCTGCTCCGGCAGGTTGGAGCCCCAGGCAATGAGCAGATCCGTATGCTCGAAATCCTCGTAACAGCCCGGCGGGCCGTCGGAGCCGAAGGAGCGTTTGTAGCCGGACACGGCGGACGCCATGCACAAGGTGGTGTTGCCGTCGTAGTTGTTGGTGCCGACAAGGCCGCGGGTGAGCTTGCCCAGGGTGTAGAACTCCTCGGTGAGCATCTGCCCGGTGGAAATGATGGCGAAGGAATCCCGGCCATATTTTTCCTGGATGCGGCGGATCTCGTCGTGGATCTTGTCCAGGGCGCTATCCCAGTCGGTTTCGCACCAGTCATCGTGCCAGCGCTCTCGCATCCTGGGCACGGTACCCCGCCCGGCGGAATCGAACAGCTCATGCTCAAAGATGCCCTTGAGACACAGCTTGCCCCGGTTCACGTCCGCATCAGCCACACCCCGGGAAGATACCGCCTCGCCCTCCGGGTTCAGGCCGACTTCAATGGAACAGCCAGTGGAGCAGTAACCGCATGTTGCGTATTTCCACTCCACCACATTCTTGTCGGCTATCTTTACCGGATTCTTCTTGCTTCGTCCGAATAACATCTGCTCTCACTCTGATGCGGCTCTGAACCGAGTTGTTCAGGTCTGCAATTTTCTCAGGAACTGCAGCCAATCCTGATCAAACCAGGCTCTGGTGAAAAATTGCCTTGTGAATATCACCCAGGCTCAACATGCCTACCAGTTTGTCGCCTTCTGCCACGGGAATGCGGCGGAAACGGTTGTTAGCCATAATGATCGCCGCCCTTAACACCGGCATATCCGGTGATACAGTCTTGGCGCCATGAGTCATCAGGTCTGCAACCTTGCCACTCATAAGGGACTTGTACTCCCCGACCTTTTTCTTCAAATCGATGGTTGCCATGTTCTCCATGGCGTCTTCCACGCTGGGAAACAGCTGCGCCAGCACATCCTTTTCGGCGATAAAGCCGATGATCTTTTCGCCTTCCACCACCGGCAGTCCGCTAAAGCGGTACAGGCACATCAGGGAGGCTACTTCCTGAACCGGGGTATCTTTGGTGACGCTGCGTGCGCCTTTGGTCATGATGTCTTGTACAAGCATTTTCCACTCCTCGCATATATAGCATTTCGGCAGCCTTCTGTGTGCTGCTTGCTTGGGATCCGGTTATCCGGCCCGGACGGTGACGCCGGAACATCCGGCCTACAATTGAATATACACCATACCGTCTTCAACTTTTGCGGCATAGGTATTGGTACAGCCATCGTCCGGTGCCAGGGCTTCCCCGGATTCCAGGTTGATCTTCCAGTTGTGCAGGGGGCAGGTTACCGTGTGGCCAGCCACGATGCCCTGGGACAAGGGACCCTGTTGGTGGGGGCAGGCATCGCGCACGGCAAACACCTGATCATCACTGGTGCGAAACACGGCGATACTGCCGTCTTCCACCTCCACCACTCGCGAGCCCTGACGGGGAATATCTCCCAGGGGGGCAATCTTTTTCCAATCACTCATTTCTTTGCTACTCCATTGCCGGGATCAAATCCGGCTTACGTTCACGTTCAGGTGGTTTCACAGCGCCTGACAATAGTTGCAGGCCGGGAAAAGCCTAGCGTATCCACCACCCGCCATACCTGTGTTGGGCGCGTCGCCCTGCTTCTTTTGCCCAGCCTATGCGCTCAGGCTGTGATTTTCAGGGGGGTGAATTCATGGGCTGCCTCACCTTCGGCACGTGCTTTCCAGGGATCAACCTGGGCGACCTCCTGACCAACCCTGAAGCGCTCAGACAATGCCTTGCGCCCGACTTCGTCTTCCAGGATGCGTTGCTTGATATACGACAAACCCACCCGCTCTACCCATGGAGCGGTACGCTCCAGATAGTGGGCTTCTTCCCGGTACATCTGGGTGAAGGCGCCGCAGTATTCCAGCACTTCTGCTTCCGTATCCACCTTGCACAACAGATCGGTGACGCGCACCTTGATGCCACCATTGCCACCGATGTGCAGCTCGTAGCCGGATTCTACACAGACCACGCCGAAATCCTTGATGGTGGCTTCCGCACAGTTGCGCGGGCAACCAGACACGGCCAGCTTGAATTTGTGGGGCATCCAGGAACCCCAGGTGAGCTCTTCCAGCTTCACCCCCAGGCCAGTGGAGTTCTGGGTACCAAACCGACACCAAGTCTTGCCAGCACAGGTTTTTACGGTGCGCATGGCCTTGCCATAGGCATGACCGGAAACAAAACCGGCATCGGTAAGATCTTTCCACATGGGCGGCAAGTCTTCTTTCTTTACACCAAACAAGTCAATACGCTGCCCGCCGGTAACCTTCATTTCCGGCACATCGTACTTGTCGCAAACATCGGCAATGGCGCGCAGATCGGATGGCGTACACAAGCCGCCGAACATGCGCGGCACCACGGAGTAAGTGCCGTCTTTCTGGATATTACCGTGGGCGCGCTCATTGATGAAGCGCGACTGGGCATCATCCTGGTATTCTTCCGGCCAGCGTGCCAGCAAGTAATAGTTGAGGGCAGGGCGGCAGGTGGCGCAGCCGTCGGGGGTCTTCCACTCCAGGCGCTCAAACACTGCGGGCATGTCCTTGAGTTCGTGCTCCGCAATGGCCGCAATCACGTCGTCATGGGAGTGCCCGCTGCAGCCACATACGGGCTTCTTGCTGGGCTTGGCATCATAACCCTCCCCCACGGTGCTGGAGAGAATGGCCTCCACCAGTCCGGTGCAGGAACCACAGGAGGCAGACGCCTTGGTGTGGGCGCGCACATCATCCAAGGTGAACAGGCCCTTGGTCTGGATGGCGTTGACGATATCGCCCTTGGTGACACCGTTGCAGCCGCAAATCTCCGCATCATCGGACAGCGCCGCCACTCTGATTTCATCACCGTGGCCGGCATCGCCCAGGTCATGCTGACCAAACAGGATGGTGCTACGGAAGCCGGAAATATCCGTGCCTTCGCGCAGAAGTTGGAAGTACCAGGTGCCGTCCATGGTATCGCCGAACATGACCGCACCCTTGATGCGGCTGTCCTTCACCACCAGTTTCTTGTAAACATTCTGTGCCGGATCCTGAAGAATCAGGGTTTCATCACCTTCTTCCTCATTGAATTCCCCGGCGGAGAACAAGTCAATGCCGGTTACCTTGAGCTTGGTGGAAGTCACCGAACCCTCATAGCGGGCGATGCCCATTTTCGCCAGATGGTTGGCAGCCACCCTGGCTTGCTCAAACAGGGGTGCCACCAGGCCGTAGCACTGATCACGGTGCTGTACGCATTCACCCACAGCATAGATACGCGGGTCATAGGTCTGCATGGTGTCATCCACCACCACACCACGATCGCAATGCAGGCCTGCCTTCTGCGCCAGCCCGATGCTGGGGCGGATACCCACAGCCATAACCACCAGATCCGCTTCGATCTCCTCGCCATTGACAAAGCGCAGGCCGGTAACATGATCCTCACCCAGCACTTCTGCAGTCTGGGTTCCCATGAGAAATTTCAGGCCTTTCTCTTCCAGGGATGTCTTCAGCATTTCCGCGGCAAGCTTGTCCAGCTGGCGCTCCATGAGAATGTCCATGAGATGCACCACGGTGACATCCATGCCGTTGCGCTGCAGGCCATTGGCTGCTTCCAGACCCAGCAGGCCGCCACCGATGACTACAGCTTTCCTGCCTGTCCTGGCTGCTTCCAGCATGGCATCCACGTCAGCAATATCACGAAAACCGATGACGCCCGGCAGACCGGAACCTGGTACGGGAATGATGAAGGGGTCGGAGCCTGTGGCCAGCAATAAGCGATCGTAGGATATTTCCAGGCCGGACTCGGCCACCACCTTGCGCTTCACCCGGTCGATCTCCACTACCGGGTCGCCGGTGTGCAGGATCACACCGTTCTCCTCATACCAGGCGCGGTCATTGAGAATGATATCATCGATGGTCTTTTCACCAGCCAATACCGGTGACAACATGATGCGGTTGTAATTGGGGTAAGGTTCTGCGCCAAACACGGTGATGTCGTACTGTTCTGGTGCAAGCTTGAGCAGCTCTTCCAGGGTACGCACGCCCGCCATGCCGTTTCCTACCAGTACCAGATGTTCTTTCATGAGTTTCCTCTGCTTCAGGATCTTCTGCATACGCAATTCCCACTACAGAAGCAATTACCTTGCCAACATTGACAAGCAACTGATTTATCGTGACTTTTTTCGGGGCTGTTTCTGCTCGAAGGAAAGCGGGCTATATCTCCGGCCTGCGCCCGCACCAGTTTGGTGCCTCCTCGGAAACGGCATGCGCGATTATGTATCAAAATAGATTTATGCACTTCCTGTGCGGTTAATTTGTATATAAATATACCCACACTGAAAGTAGATATACCTTATATATTGGGCCGGTTTTTTTCTGGCATGGCACTTGCAGTAGTACTTCCAGCGTTATTAAACGGAGGTTTTATCTCATGTCAGAAACGAAACTCAATCTGCTTGCGTTCAGTGGCAAAACCAGAACCCTGCATCTTACCTGGTTTGCCTTCTTCATCAGCTTCATGGTGTGGTTCAGCCATGCACCTTTGCTGGCAGCCATACAGGAGACATTCAGCCTGAGCCAGCAGGAAGTAAAGGCATTGCTCATCGTCAACGTGGCGCTGACCATACCGGCGCGCATCATAATCGGCATGCTGGTGGACAAATATGGCCCACGATTGATTTTCTCCGGATTGCTGTTTATTTCCAGCATTATCTGCTTCTTCTTCGCCATGGCGGATTCCTACGAAATGCTGCTGGCCACCCGCTTCGCCCTGGGCTTCGTGGGCGCGGGCTTCGTCATCGGCATCCGCATGATCGGCGAGTGGTTCCCTGCCAGGCAGGTAGGCTTGGCCGAAGGCATCTACGGAGGTTGGGGCAACTTCGGCTCCGCCGCTGCTGCCATGCTGCTGCCCACGCTGGCCCTGATGTACGGGGGCGAGAGCGGCTGGCGCTATGCCATCGCCACCACTGGCGCCATCGCCCTGGTGTACTCCTTCGTGTACTTCAAGCTAGCACGCAACACGCCCAAAGGCTCCACTTACTTCAAGCCGAAGAAGACCGGCGCCATGGAAGTGACCAGCAAGGGGGACTTCTTCTTCTACCTGCTGATGAACATCCCTATGTATGCAGCCCTGGCTGTGCTGGCCTGGAAGCTGAGTCCTTCCAATCTGGGCATCATCGGCACCGTGGCCACTGACAGCATTTATGTGGGATTGATCGCACTCTATATCTATCAAACCTCACAGGTATGGCGCATCAACAAGCATATATTCAAGGAAGAAGTACCGGAAATACACCGCTACAAGTTCAAGCAGGTGGCCATACTGGATATCGCCTATTTCGTGACCTTCGGCTCCGAGCTGGCGGTAGTTTCCATGCTACCCCTGTTTTTCAAGGAGACTTTCGACCTGTCCCTGGTGCAGGCGGGCCTGCTGGCCTCGGGGTTTGCCTTCATGAATCTGGTCGCCCGCCCTTTTGGTGGTCTGTTCAGTGACAAGTTCGGGCGCAGGAAGATGCTCTCCATCCTCATCGGTGGCCTGACTGTGGGTTATCTGGTATTGGGGCAAGTTGATTCTGGATGGCCCCTGGCTCTTGCGGTCATCGCCACCATGGCCTGCTCATTCTTCGTGCAGGCCGGCGAAGGCGCAGTATTCGCCATCGTACCTCTGGTGAAGCGCCGCATGACGGGGCAGATAGCTGGCATGGCGGGCGCCTATGGAAATATCGGGGCGGTCACCTTCCTTACGGTATTCTCCTTTGTTTCACCGCAGATGTTCTTCATGGTCATTGCGGGCGCTGCCCTGGTGGCATTGGCTGCCGTCCAGTTCCTGGATGAACCCAAGGGCCATACCGCCGAGGTGATGGAAGATGGTACGGTACAGATGATCAAGGTAGACTGAAACATTCCCCAGGCTGGAGCCATCCGGCCTGGGGAAGCAATATTATGACCAATACGCTGGAAATCGACTACGCCGTCGTCTCGGAAAAAGGCGCCAAGGAAGAAAACGCTGATGCGGCAGATGCTCTGGTGCCCACTGGGAGCGCCCTGCTGAACAAGGGCATCGCTGCGGCCGTTTGTGATGGCATGAGCAGCTCGGAAGGAGGTGTGATCGCCGCCCAGACTTGTGTGCGCAGCTTCATGGACGACTACTTCAGCACCCCCGATTCCTGGACAGTAAAGCACTCGGCAACCAAGGTACTGGGGGCACTGAACCGCTGGCTCTGGTCTCAGGGGCAGGTGCGCTATGACTCCGCCAGAGGCATGGTCACCACTTTCACCGGCCTGATCATCAAATCCACCACTGCCCACATTTTTCATGTGGGAGACTCCCGCCTGTATTTATTCCGCGACGGTGAACTGGAACAGCTCACCAACGATCACCGCGTATGGATATCCAAAGACCAGGATTTTCTCTCCCGAGCCATGGGCATCGACGCCCACATTGACATCGACTACCGTTCCCTGGCGGTGGAACCCGGCGATATTTTCCTTTTTACCACCGACGGGGTTAGCGGCTACCTTACCGACAATCGCCTGCGCCAGCAGCTGCGTGAACATGACGGGCAGCTGCAGGCCAGCGCCGCCAGCATCATGGAAGAGGCCCTGCGCAATGGCAGCCATGACAATGTCACCTGTCAGCTGCTGAAGATCCTCCAGCTGCCGCAAAAAACCGAAGACGATATCCTGCAAAAGATCACCGAGCTGCCATTTCCACCTCCAATGCATGCGGGGGTAAAAATAGACACCTATAAGATTTTACGCGCCCTGCATGCTTCCAGCCGCAGCGAGGTATTTCTGGCCAGGGATATGGAGAGTGGCCACAGGGTTATCCTGAAAACCCCTTCGGAAAACTTCCGTGATGATCCTGCCTTTCTGGAGGGATTTCTGCATGAGGAATGGGTAGGCAAGCGCATCAGCAACCCCCATGTACTCAAGCTGCTGGAAGTACCCCGGCGGCGCTTTCTGTACAACATCGCCGAGTATGTTGAGGGTCAATCCCTGCGGCAATGGATCAATGATCACCCCCAGACCCACATCAACACCGCCCGGGAATACCTGACGCAAATCGCCGACGGCCTGCGCGCCTTTCACCGGCTGGAAATGATCCACCTGGATCTAAAGCCGGAAAACATCATTATCGACAAGGACGGAGAACTGAAGATTATCGATTTTGGCTCCACTCGTGTTGCCGGAGCCATTGAAATGCACTCCAGCTACGCCAGCGATACGCCCCAGACCACCGTGGACTATGGCGCCCCGGAATGCCTCAAGGGACAGTACAGCAACCGCGCCGACATATACTCCCTGGGTGTCATCGCCTACGAACTGCTCACTGGCGCCCTGCCCTATGGCGAACACGACAAGCCCGTATCCGCCAACAGACTGCGCTACACGCCAGCTGCCCGGCACAACCCCAATATCCAGCCCTGGGTAGATGGCGCCTTGCGCAAGGCCTTGCACCCAGATCCGTCAAGACGTTATGACACCCTGTCAGAATTTCTCTACGACTTGTCCTATCCCAATCCAAAGTTCATGCAAAATACCAGTCAGCCGCTGATGAAACGCAACCCTCTTGGATTCTGGAAAGGATTGTCAGCACTGTTGCTGCTTGCAAATCTGGCGCTGCTGTACCTGTTAAGCCGCTGAAGAAAATCTGAAGGGCACCTCTATTAATTCATGATTGGCATCTACGCACATGAGGGCAGCGATAACTTCGTTGAAAATCTTGCAAATAGCCTGCTATTTGCTGCGATCTTCGCCTTGTTCTCACTGCCCTCATGCACGAATCTGCTCAAACAGAATTAATAGAGGTGCCCTGAATCCGTGGATTCAGGGAAAAGGAAAGGGAACCACAGGCGTCCCTCAGCGCAGACAAAACAGCTTATCCAATGTATGATTTGCCAAACCAGGAACCTGAATCTAGCCCTTTTTATACAGTCATCTGAGGTAACGCACCATGCCAATTGTCAATATGAAAGACATGCTCCACCATGCCTATGATCATGGTTATGCGGTTGGCGCATTTGATCTGGTAAGCCTGGATTTTCTGCAGGGCATTCTGGATGCCGCGGAGCGGGCACAGGCGCCTGTTATCCTGAGTCTGGCGGAATCCCATTTCGATGCCTTTGATTTCGCGCTGCTAATGCCTGCGGTGGAAGCGGCTGCAATACGGGCCACTGTGCCGGTAGCGATACATCTTGATCATGGCGCCAGCTTTGAATCGGCAGTGAAGGCTATCAACCTCGGCTGCAACGCGGTGATGGTGGACGCTTCCGAAAAGCCCTTGCAAGACAATACCGCCATCACCAGTACGCTGACGGAAATGGCCCATGGCTGCGGCATTCCGGTAGAAGGCGAACTGGGATATGTGCCCGGTGAGGAAGGTGAAGATGCCGAACGGCACCCTGGTAAGATATGCTACACCACGGTAGCGGAAGCTCAGGCTTATGTAGAAAGTACCGGGGTGGATTTTCTCGCTGTTTCCATCGGCACCATACATGGTCGCATGCGGGGAAAACCCGAACTGGATTATCAACGCCTGCAGCAGATTAACGAAGCAGTGGGCATACCACTGGTTATCCATGGCGGCACCGGCCTTTCCGATGACCAGTTTCAACAGCTGATCAGCAATGGTGTATCAAAAATAAACTACTACACTGCCCTGTCGGACGCCGCCGCAAGGCAGATCGCCCAGAACAGCGCCACCTCTGCAAATAGCGGCTATACCGGGTTAGTGAAAAACCTGCGTGGCGTGATTGGCGCTGAAACAGAGCGCTGTATACGGCTGTGGGGGGGGGCAGGCCGTGCCGAAGAGGTATTGGCGCGATGCCGGCCATGGACAGCCGTGGAACATTTGATCGTCTACAATGTTGAAGGCCTGGATTCCATCGGCGCAAAAAACATGATGGCCGAGGGCCGGCGGGTGCTTTCCGCCATCCCCGGAGTGCGCGAAGTGTTTACCGGAGAGGCCATGAAAGAAGATGACAAATATCGCTACACCTGGCTGGTGCGCTTCTGCCATCCATCGGTAATCGACAGCTACCGGGAACATCCTTCCCATGTTGCCTTTGCCGACAATCATTTCCGCCCGGTTGCAGGGGAGCGCATCAGCATCGACTATCTTGCCATTGAAAACTGAGCCGACAGGGATGCTCCTGCATGGGCACCGGGGTTGACGCCCCGGCACCCGGCAGAGGAAGAATTACATCGGCGAACCCAGCTGCTTCATTACTGATCTCACCCCTTCGGCATAACCGGCATCGGCTCTGGAAAACTGCTCCAGCATGCGTTGCTGAGCCGATTCACTTGCATGCACCAAACCTTCTGCAATGGTGGTGACAAGCTGGCTTTTCTGCGCATCGTCCATCAGGCGGAACAATGCTCCAGCCTGGCTGTAATGATCCTCATCATCAGCAACCCCATGGCGGCTGATCCAGGCATTTTCCAGTACCGGCATGGGAGGTTCCGACACTGATGGCTCGGGAGCAGCCGCCCCGGAATTGACCCGGTCATTCGGGTAGAAATTCACCCCGGATCCCTGGTTATTGCTGCCGCCATGCACGGGACACATACCCGCCATGACGCCGTCTCTCTGGTAATGATGCACGGGGCATCTGGCAGCATTTACCGGCAACTGGCTGGCATTGGCTCCAACCCGGTAGCGGTGGGCATCCTGATAGGCCAGCAGGCGCCCCTGGAGCATTTTATCCGGCGAAACGCCGATCCCCGGCACCAGGTTGCTGGGGGCAAAGCAGGCTTGTTCTGTTTCGGCAAAATAGTTCTCTACATTGCGATTGAGTTCCAGCTGCCCGACTTCGATCAGGGGAAAATCCGCATGAGGCCAGACTTTGGTAAGATCGAAAGGGTTGATACGGTACTCTCTGGCCTGTGCTTCCGTCATAATCTGCACCTTGGCAGTCCAACCAGGAAACTCTCCCCGGTCAATGGCATCCACCAAGTCCTGTTGCGCGCCAAAGGGAGACGCCTGGGCGGCTTGCTCGTTGGTCAGGCATTTGATGCCCTGATTGGTCTTGAAATGCCACTTGAACCAGAAGCGTTCCCCCTCCTTGTTCCAGAAGCTGAAGGTATGAGAGCTGAACCCGTGCATATTTCGATAGGAAGCGGGAATGCCGCGATCTGACATCAAAATGGTAATCTGGTGCAAGGACTGGGGGTGGTTTGCCCAGAATTCATACATGGCAGCCGGGTTCGGCAAATTGCTGCGCGGGTCTTTTTTCTGTGAATGAATAAAATCCGGAAACTTGATTGCATCGCGCAAAAAGAATACCGGCGTGTTATTGCCCACCATGTCGTAATTGCCTTCCCGGGTATAGAATTTGATGGAAAAGCCTCGTGGATCGCGGGCATAATCACTGGAATCCTGACCCCCACCAACGGTGGAGAAGCGCAGGAACACCGGCGTTTCGTCTCCTTCCTTTTGCAGAAAACTGGCGATGCTGTAGTCACTCAGCGAACGGGTCACGGTGAACTTGCCATAAGCGCCCGTGCCCCGGGCATGCACTACACGCTCCGGAATGCGTTCACGATTGAAGTGGGCGAGCTTTTCAAAGGTGTAGTGATTGTCGAAAGTCAGAGGGCCACGTTCTCCAACGCTGATGCTGTTGTCGTCATCGGCAACCGGGCTGCCTGTTGCTGTAGTAAGGATATGTTTGGTCATTTTGCACGCTCCCGCAATATCTGGATCAATTGGCAGCAAGCTGATCGCCTGCCCTTGAGAACAAGTCTAGACGCTATGAGGAGACAACTGAAATCAATTATTCCTACTGAGGAGATAGCAAATAACTAATTCAGAAAAAAAGCAACCGCGAGTGTTATGCAGAAACAGCGGCCCCGAAAGCTTTGCGTAAGACAGGAAGAAGCAACTGATTGACGGCGAAGAGGATATCTCCTCCGGCATCAGCAATAAAATCAGCAACCATTACCATGGTTACTCCGGCAACTCGATATTTTGCACACATTGTTCATCGGATTACTCCTAGCAAGAAAAATTCCTTTTGTTGCGGATTTTCAATGCACCCATGCCAACTTGCCGGTACACTTGCACAGATAAACCCCGACGAGGAAAAACCATGTATGAAATGAATCTGACTCTGGATCTACCATTTGATGCGGCACTGGAGAAAGTAAGGAAAACGCTGATGGACAATCATCTTGGCATCGTCAGCGACGTGGACGTGCAAGCCATTTTCAAGAACAAAATGGACAAAAGCATTCCCGCCTACCACATCTACGGCGCCTGCAACCCCAAACTGGCAGACCGGGTGATCTCTGCAGAGCCCAATGCAGGCACCCTGCTACCCTGTAACTTCATCATGCGTGAAGAAGATGGTAAGACTGTTGTCAGTTTCATGGATCCCGTGCCGGTACTAGGGCTGTCACAATCCAGCGAAGTCCATGCGGTGGCTGCGGAAGCAAAACGTATGATTGAAACCGTTATTGCACAGCTGGAAAGCGACTAGCCCTTAAGCTATTGAAGAAAATCAGCGGCCTGGTGCAATTTCCGGGCTAGTGGCCTCATATCACACATTCGGCCTATTCAAAGCTATCGCCAAACAATGCATTTTCAGAATATTTTGGTATGCTGCTCCCAGCGATTCCGTAATGAGGGCTATCTTTGGTTGTAATTACCCCCTTGAGCGTCTTTTGCTTTGGCTTACCCGTAAATCTTTCATAAACAAATGCATAGTCAGTCATCCTGCCTTCCTCTGCAGTCGCATACATTACCTCACCCTCGCCACCAAGGGTGGCACCCGTATGATTATAGTACCAGTTGTTCTTTCGCGTATGGTTTCCGATTCTCCCACCCATCTTTTGCGTATCAATGAACAGGTTGTTTTCCAGAAAACTTCCCTCAGCATTCTGGTGGACACTGACGGTCCTTCCGCCGCCAGTTACTGCATTCAAATGCTGCCGAACAAAAGTGTTATTGTTATATTTCACAAGAAAAGGAGCTTGCATATCCGGGCTGGCAGAAATATAGAGTGCATAAGGATTGCGTCCCTGCGGATAAGCACCGGTTGGCGGGTTGAGCCTGCCTATGTCGTACAGGATATTATTGGTAAATTCCGTACCCTCATAATATAAATGCGTTGCCCCTATACCATTTTGGGAATCAAAAATTATATTACTGTCTATCTTGAGATTATAACTATGCCTGGTAATCGATATTGCTGTCCCGGCCCCTCCGGCATTGGTGGGCGTAGTATCATCCGCCTGCCGATACCCCCACATGATGTTACTCTTGACAAGAACCGGAGCATCCGGATCATTTGAAG
>JALWMK010000165.1 GCA_027083925.1 Sedimenticola sp.
AGCGTAGGCCTTTTTGTTTAGAGATTCTGAATATTGCCTATGGTCACAAATGTGCGTGACCATGCACAGCCGCAAGGGGCGGGAATTTCCGGTAGTTGCGGTGTCGGGTATCGGCAGCCAGGCGGTTGTATGTCGCCATGACCGGTTCAATGGAGAAGTTACTGGTTACCAGTCACAGGGAACGCCCTTTTCTTGCACAACTGAGGGAGATGTACCCTCTTGCTGGCTGAATGTACGACCAAGACCTGCCATCAATTGCGGCTCTCGGGTGCAAGCCTTAGGTTGCCGGATCAACAGTAGGGCGCCTAACAGTGATTCTGCCAATGTCCCAGATTGATGCGGCCCATTGCCAGAACTCCTGAACACTGCCCGGTTCTTCGGGCGCCGGGGGTTGTTGAAGAAATGCCCAGGCGGATTTCAGGCTGGAAAGGGGCTGGCCGGCAGATATGGGGTGTGCCCGATCCTGCTTGCTCAATTTCCGCCCCTGGGTGTCCGTCACCAGGGGAACATGGGCATAGGCTGGCCGGGAGAATCCCAATTGTTTTTGCAGGTAGATCTGCCGGGGAGTGGAAAGCAGCAAGTCTGCTCCGCGCACTATCTGGGTGATTCCCTGATCGGCATCATCGACAACTACTGCCAGTTGATAGGCAGTATAACCGTCTGCCCGGTGGATGATGAAATCACCGACATCCCTCTCCAGCACTTGGCAGTGCTTGTTCTGGATGCGGTCTTCAAAACAGATTTCTTCCCGGTTGGTGCGAATGCGCATGGCTTTTCCGGAGGTCTTGTCCGTGGCGGTTTTCCGGCAAGTGCCTGGATAAACCGGGCCCTCCACTCCCATGCGTGCATGTATGGTAATTTCGCTGCGGGAGCAGGAACAGGCGTAGGCAAGCCTTTGCTGCTGCAGCTGATCGAGTATTTCCCTGTAGCGGGGTTTGCGCTGGCTCTGGAGCAGAACTGGCTGATCCCATTCGAAGCCAAATGCTTCCAGAGTGCGCAGTATTTCATCTGCACTGCCTTTGACGGTGCGGCCTTCATCGACATCCTCCATGCGCACCAGCCAGCTGCCCTGGTGGTGCAGGGCATCTGCATAGCTGGCAACGGCGGCAACCAGGGAGCCAAAATGCAAAGAGCCAGTGGGTGAGGGGGCGAATCGCCCGTGGTAATCCAGGTTATGGAACATCAGAAACAGCAAAGCCGGTGTGTCGGCACCGGCTTTTGCAGATGGAAACAGCAGCAGTCATTTCAGCCGTAATTCTTCTCCCGGATTTCCTCCAGGGTCTTGCATTCAATGCAGAGGTTGGCTGTAGGGCGGGCTTCCAGGCGGCGGATGCCAATTTCTGCGCCACAGGATTCGCAAAAGCCATACTCATGGGCATCGATGGCATCCAGTGCTTCATTTATTTTTTTCAGTAGTTTGCGCTCACGATCCCGGGTGCGAAGCTCGATGCTGAATTCCGTTTCCTGGCTGGCGCGGTCATTGGGGTCAGGAAAGTTGGCGGCATCGTCTTTCATATGGTGTACTGTGCGATCCACCTCTTCCATCAGCGATGTACGCCATTTTTCCAGAATGGTACGGAAGTGCGCTTCCTGCTTTTCGTTCATGTACTCTTCGCCCCGTTTTACCTTGTAAGGTTCGAAGGAAAGAGGATCAATACTTGTAGACTTTTTCGCCATGGGCAGTTACCTGACAGCTTGTCGTTTGATTTGTTGACCTGAGTCCGGGGATTCAGGTGTTAAAATGATACCTGAATGCCAATGGCTCCATTGGCAGCATGTAAGGTATTGAAACCCAGCATGAAAATTCGGTTATGGAGCTGGATGTATGCAAGATTGTCTGCGCACCCTGGTTTGGCTGTTCTGCTCAGGTATTTTTTTCAGGTAGGGGAAAGTATCAGACCAGAGCGTCTGGAGCAAATTTTCAACAGACTTTCGTGGCGGAATGAGCACTAAAGCGGGCCATTCTCCACCAATTCAATGATAAAATTTGTTGAGTAGCGGTTACCTCCATGCAGTGCAATTCCTTCGTTCACCTGCCGGTAAACTGAAACCAATCCGTTGATTCGCAGGATGTTGAAAAAATCCTTCCATGACTTTTTCAACAGTCTCCTGAATCCGTGGGTTCATGACGGCGCATAGCGCAAGCGCTTGATCCCCCGGCGGTTGAAAAAATGCCCGCTTGACCTGTAGGGTGAAGCCAAGATTTTTTGATTCCACCGGGAAATCAATATCATACGCTCTGAATCCACGGATTCAGGAGTCTGTTAGGGTTGCCCTCAGGCTCTTGCCCAATATAGGCTGGTGTTCCTGGGAGCATGCCGGCCAGTTTCGCTTCCCGATCTGCCCGGGTTCGCGTATTCTTCGCTTTTTTCAGAACGATTTAGTCGTGGAACTATTTATGGTTAATCTTGAAGCACTGATCTTTGATGTCGATGGCACACTGGCAGATACCGAGCGTGATGGGCATCTCGCGGCTTTTAACAAGGCATTTGCAGGCGCAGGGCTGGATTGGGACTGGACGGTTGAAGTCTATGGCGATTTGCTGACCGTTACCGGTGGCAAGGAGCGTATCAAGTACTTCTTGCAGCGCTACCTGCCGGATTTTCGGCCCGAAGGCGAGCTTGACGCCTTTGTTGCTGAACTGCATGCCGCTAAAACTGAATACTACAAGACCTTGATGGCCGATCCCGGATTGCCTTTGCGGCCGGGAGTCGAGCGCCTGCTGCGTGAAGCCAGGGAAGCTGGAGTGCGTCTGGCTATTGCCACCACGACTACGCCGGCCAACGTGACAGCATTGCTGCGCAATAGTCTGGCGGATGATGCGGAAGACTGGTTTGAGGTGATTGCGGCGGGCGATGTTGTGGCAGCGAAAAAGCCTGCGCCGGATATATTTGTCTGGGCGCTGGAGCAGTTGAAACTGCCTCCGGAAAGCTGCATGGCGATCGAGGATTCAGACAACGGCGTGAAATCCGTGATCGGTTCCGGTATCCGCTCCCTGCTGGTTACCGTAAATGATTACACTCGCAACCAGAATTTCGGTGATGCAACCATGGTTGTTGACCATCTTGGCAGCAAAGAGCAGCCCTGCAAGGTGCTGGCCGGTCCTGATCTGATCGGCGATCAGGTGGATCTTGGCGCTCTGCGGAGCATTCACCAGTATGCCTGGAAATAAACCCGTATTGTCCGATCGCATGGCGGGCATCGAACCCTTCCATGTGATGGATATACTGGCGCAAGCGCGGGAGATGGATGCCCGGAGCAGGAATGTGGTGCACATGGAAGTGGGGGAGCCTGACTTTCCCAGCCCGCAGCCGGTTATCGACATGGGCATACAGTCTCTGCAACAGGGGAAAACCCATTACACTCCGGCACTGGGGCTTGCCGCACTGCGCCAGGCGATCAGCGATTACTATCTGTCCCGCTTCCAGGTACAGGTGGACAGCTCCAGGATTGTCATCACGCCAGGAGCATCGGGCGCCTTGCAGCTGATTCTGGGGATGTTGGTCAATCCCGGGGACAAGGTGCTCATGGCTGATCCAGGCTACCCCTGTAACCGGCATATGGTGCGCCTGTTTGGCGGTGAGGCCATGCTCCTGGGAGTCAAGGCATCTCATGACTTCGCCCTGGCCAATGATCAGGTGATTCGCCACTGGGACAGGAGCACAAAAGCACTGATGGTGGCAACGCCTGCCAATCCTACCGGTAGATTGCTCAGTCTGCGCCAGCTGCAGTTCCTGTATGAAGCCGTGCGCGCCCCGGATGGCATGTTGATTGTCGATGAGATCTACCAGGGGCTGGTGTATGACCAGCCGGTGGAAACCGCGCTGAAGCTGGGGCAGGACAATCTTTTCGTGGTGAACAGCTTTTCCAAATTCTTTGGCATGACCGGCTGGCGCCTGGGCTGGGTAGTGGCGCCGCCGGAGTACGTGCCGGCGCTGGATCGCCTGGCACAGAATATCTTCCTGGCAGCCCCTACCGTGGCGCAGTATGCGGCATTGGCGGCATTTTCGCCAGAGAGCCAGAGAATTCTCGAGCAACGCCGCAAGGTGTTTCAGGAGCGCAGAGACTATTTGTATGATGCCCTGGTGAATCTAGGATTTCGCATACAAGGCAAGCCCGAAGGGGCTTTTTATCTCTATGCTGATGTAAGCGCCTTCTCCGACGACAGCTTTGAATTTGCCGGAAGATTGCTTGACCAGGCTGCGGTGGCTATCACGCCTGGGCGGGACTTCGGTGATTTTCGCACCGGCAAATTTGTTCGGTTTGCCTATACCACCGACCTGGAAAGGCTCAAGCTGGGGGTGGAGCGGATTGCCGCCTTCATTGCATAACAGGATGTTGAAAAACACTGTTTTTCAACATCCTGGTGCAATTTCCGGGTTAGTATTCCCCTGCGGTGTGATCGCCGCTTTTGCGCAGATTGTCCAGCGAGACAACAACGGGCTTGCGGCTGGCTGACTCGCTTTGTGGCGGGGCGATAATGAAAATCCGATGGCCGTTGATCATGGCCGAAATGTCTGAGCCGCTGCTCTTGGCTTCGTGAAAGAAGCTGGCCAGGATATGCAGCAGGGCAAACGCAGTGATGACCTGAAAGCCCAGCACATGTGCCTGGCGCAGGCTGAAATCACCGAGCAAGGTGATTTGATTGAGTAGCAGTAAACCGCTCATGATCTGTACGGACAGCACGGCGAACAGGCACAGATACAAAGGAGCCCACAAGGGATTGTGTGCATACCATTTGGGCAGGGGGATCTTTCCCAGGGAAAGATAGGCACGCAATACCTCCCAGGCCTGTTGCAGCTGGTGGCGGTTGGGCAACAGGCTTTTCAGCAGATCATTGCCCCGGCTGAACACCAGCAGCCAGAAGCGAATGACGAGTACGGCGATGAGTATCGCCGCCGCTACATAATGGATCTCATCAAGACTTGCGGCTCTTTCCGGCGCCCAGGAAATCAGCCAGCCGGTCAGAACCAGCACCAGTACGGCAAGAGCCATGCCCCAGTGGCACCAGCGCAGGGTTTTGCTCCACACCAGCTGGCGACGGATTTTGGCTTGCTTCATAGAGGGTATCTATTCTGTCTCACCAAAGGATTCCGTAGTGTAACGGAATACCTCCAGCGTGTCTGACCAGAAGCTTGCGGGCAGCCCGGCCTTGATCTTCAGGTGGGCAAGAAATTCTTCCCGGGTAGGAAGTTGTTCCCATACTGAAGGCAGAAAAGTACCGCGATAATGACCATCTTGCAGTATCAGCCCATCTGTTCCCGGGTGGATCTGTTGCAGCAAATCCTGTTCGGACACAAAGGACAACGGCTCGGGTGGACTCAGCACCGATATGTGAATTGCAATCTGGTTGAATTCACTTTGGCGCAGGGGAGGAAAGCGACTGTCCTGAAATGCGGCGCTGAAGGCATTGTCCGCCACATCCCTGATCAACGGCCGCATGGCTTCCAGATGGCCGATGCAACCGCGCAGATCCCCGTGTTTGTGCAGGGTGACGAAAGTTGCCCTTTGCACCTGTAAGGCTGGCTCGAAATCGGCTGGTTCCACCTGAAGAGAATGTCCCTCGATCAATCCCGTGTGTATGGAAGCACGAGCCGTTTGCAGCAGCACAAGGCGCTGTCGCTCGTTCAGTATCTGCTTAGTTGAAGACATAGGCACCATATCCTACCACCCGGTTTTTGTCGCCAGCGGTATCGCCGGAATTGCGCAAATCCACGGTTCTGGCCTGTAGGCCGTGTTCCCGGGCGGAGAGTAGCAGCCCGCTGACCGGCACTCGGCCACAGGCGTCATCAAAACCGATGGCATTCGGAGAAAGAGCCTCTATGGCTTCTGTTGTGCGCAGATCTTTTTCCCTTGCGCTGTGGTAGTCCAGAAAGTGACTCAGATCAGAGCTGATGACGATCAGGGTTTCACTGCCGCCCCAAAGCAGATCCAGCACCTTGCTGGCATCTTGGGCATTTGCCTGTCCAACGATAAACGGCACGATATGGAAGTCATTGAGTGTCCGCTGCAAAAAGGGAAGCTGTACTTCCAGTGAATGCTCCCCTTCAAAAGCCTGGTCATATTCCTGCAGTTGGGGCAGCGTCAGTGCCTTGGACACCGCTTTCCGGTCTACAGGAATATCGCCCAAGGGGGTGCGCAGGTAATCGGCTGAGGTGGTTGCCAGGCCATGAAAAGGCACCTGGTGCGCCGGAGCGAGGATGACCACTCGCTGAATACTGTCTGCGGCGGGCAACAGCCTGCGGTAGGCACTGGCGGCGACCGGCCCGGAATAGACATAACCGGCGTGGGGCACAATCAGCGCTTTTGGTGGTGGAGCATCATCTGACTCGGCCCGCGCCAGAAAATTATCAACCTGCCGCCTTAGCTCACCAGGATGTTCCGGGTAGAACATACCCGCCACGGAGGGAAGTAATACGCTGCTCATCTTGAAATCCTGTTGTTCAGCCCGATCTAATTGGTAGATGGGTTCATGTGGAGAAAATATCAAGATGGCCGGGTTGCAGAATTTTGCTACAGGTTATTGGCATCAACTGGAGGATGGGCGGGTGCAATGTGACCTGTGTCCGAGGGCATGTCACCTGAAAGAGGGGCAACGTGGACTGTGTTTTGTGCGTATGCGGGAAAATGACAAAGTGGTGTTGACCACCTATGGCCGATCCAGTGGTTTTTGTGTGGACCCTGTCGAAAAGAAACCACTGAACCATTTTTTTCCGGGAACGCCTGTGTTCTCGTTTGGTACGGCGGGCTGCAATCTTTCCTGCAAATACTGCCAGAACTGGGATATGAGCAAGTCCCGGGAAATGGATATCCTGGCCAACCAGGCGACTCCAGAACACATCGCCAACACGGCCCGGAAGCTGGGTTGCCGTAGCGTTGCCTATACCTACAATGATCCCGTGATTTTTCTTGAATATGCTGTTGATACGGCCAAGGCCTGCCATGAGCAGGATATCAAAAGTGTTGCGGTGACTGCCGGCTATATTTCTGCGGGAGCCAGAGAAGAGTTTTTTTCCTGCATGGATGCTGCCAATGTGGATTTGAAAGGGTTTAGTGAGGTTTTTTATCGCAAGCTGACCGGTGGCCATTTGCAGCCGGTGCTGGATACCTTGAAGTACCTGAAGCATGAAACCGATGTCTGGCTGGAAATCACCAATTTGCTGATTCCGGGGCACAATGATTCGGTGGACGAACTCAAGCGCATGGTGGACTGGATTGTTTCCGAGCTGGGTTCGAATGTTCCGCTGCATTTCAGCGCCTTTCACCCAGACTACAAAATGCGTGACGTGCCCCCGACTTCACCGCAAGCGCTTACCCGGGCGCGGCAAATCGCCATGGAGCATGGGTTGCATTATGTCTACACTGGCAATGTCCATGACAGTGCTGGCGGTAGCACCTGGTGTCATCAATGTGGAGAATTGCTCATTGAGCGGGACTGGTATGTGCTCGGGAAATGGGGGCTGGATGAAAAAGGCCATTGTGCCAGCTGTGGTGAGAAGATCCCTGGTGTTTTCGATGCCCGCCCGGGTAACTGGGGAGCAAAATGCCTGCAGGCGACCCTGTGAAAAACAGTGGAAAAGCGGGAAACCGCTTATAGCAATGTAGGCCTGCTCCTACATACACATATTCGCAAACTTCCTACACTGGCATTGCCAGGCAGGGAGTTGCCTGGCTTTCTGTAATTGTACAAAGGAATGTTTGCCATGAAGAAAGCCAATATGATGATATCGACACTAACTGCTGCCATTATTCTTTCATTCACCTCTGGTTACAGTAGTGCGGATGGTATATGCAAGGGAATGGAAAAACCTGATTGTGCGGCTTCCAGCAGCTGCCGCTGGGTAAAAGGTTATGAGCGCGCTGATGGCCGCGCCATTGCCGGGTATTGCCGGAAGCTGCCTGGTAAGAATATGCAGTCCACACGCAAGGATGCCCCTGGCGAGAACGGCTGATTGAGCGTGTAAGGCCAGCCCTCCTGAATCCATTGGGTTCAGGAGGGCTGGCCTGCCGAGCCTCTTCCTGACATAATCGGCCAATCTCTCGGCCATCTCCCTGGAAATGTGTGACATCTGCTTATGCACTAACACCTATTGGCCTTATCAGAACGCCGTTTCGTGAGAAATTCGGCATTCCCCGCCAGTCCGGACTGGTAGATGTTCCCGGGGTGGTGGAAATGCAGCCTGGTTTTGACAAGCCAGGACTCTTTGAGGGGCTGGAGGCCTTCAGCCATATCTGGATTTCCTTCATTTTCCATCAATGCATCGACCAGGGCTGGCGGGAACGGGTTCGCCCGCCACGGCTGGGTGGTAATCAGAGCAAGGGGGTATTTGCCACCCGCTCGCCGTTTCGCCCCAACCATCTGGGCTTGTCAGTAGTTCGGCTGGACAGGATTGTGGTTGATCAGGGCAGGGTTTTCCTGCATGTGCGTGGTGTGGATTTGCTCGATGGCACACCGGTGGTGGATATCAAGCCCTACCTTCCCTATGTGGACAGGGTCGAAGCTGCTGTGGCCGGATTTGCGCCTGACCGGCCGGAAGCCCGGCTGGATGTGGTGTTTTCAGTATCTGCAGAGAAGCAGTTGCAACATCTGTCTCCCGGGGAAATGCAGAAGAATCTGATCGAACAACTGGTGGCCCTGGATCCAAGGCCAGCGTACCAAAGAAATACAGCCCCCGGCCGTGTCTACGGCATCCAGCTGGGAAACTGCGATGTACGCTGGCGGGTAGAAGGTGATGTGGCTACTGTGATTGCTGTTGAAGCAGTGCTGAAATAGGTCACCTGAATCCGTGGGTTCATGACGGCGCATAGCGTAAGCTGTTGATCCCCCGGTGGTGCAAAAAATGTCCGCTTAACCTAAGGGCACCTCTATTAATTCTGTTTGAGCAGATTCGTGCATGAGGGCAGTGAGAACAAGGCGAAGATCGCAGCAAACAGCAGGCTATTTGCAAGATTTTCAACGAAGTTATCGCTGCCCTCATGTGCGTAGATGCCAATCATGAATTAATAGAGGTGCCCCTAAGCCCTTGCCAAGGAGTACAACGCAGTACCGGGACGCCTGGCTGACTCTGAATGTGGCGTTGTTGCTGTTCGTCTTAGTAAAAAGATGCCCTTGACTTGAATTGGGTGGCTTTGGCCTAATATTTCATCCTATCCAATATCTACTGAATGGAGCGCAAAATGTCAGACAGCTTGCATGTGGTTTGTACGCACTGCGGGGGGGTGAACCGTATTCCCCGGGAGCACTTGGGGAGGCATCCAATATGTGGAAAGTGCAAGCAAGCATTATTTCAGGGAAAGCCCGCAGAAGTGGATGACGCCATGGCGCAGAAGCAGATTCAGCGCAATGACATTCCCGTGGTGGTGGATTTTTGGGCTCCCTGGTGCGGCCCCTGCAAAATGATGGCGCCGGCGTTTGCCCGCGCAACTGCCCCACTGGAGCCAGATGTGCGTCTGCTCAAGCTGAATACCGAGCAACATCAGCAGCTTGCCGGACAGTTGGGGATTCGCAGTATTCCTACAATGATTCTCTTTAAAAACGGGCAGGAATTTGATCGTGTGTCCGGAGCCCTGGATGCACAGGGCATCGTGTCCTGGGTAAGCCGCCAACTGTAGTTGCCGGCTTACCGAGGAACAGGGGCAACCCCGGGAATAGCCGCCAAATCCCCGACGATTTCCATAGACACTGCCTGGCATCTCCCGTAAAATTTCCATCTCAACAGGGGTCTGACCC
>JALWMK010000166.1 GCA_027083925.1 Sedimenticola sp.
CGTCCGGACAATAATTCCATTACCTCCATGGAATACTCATCCGTATTGTCCTTGTTGCTCAAGGGTAAGGTCTTGCAATGGTCGCAGCGTCGCATGGCATTGCCATACTGGTCTGCTTGAATGCGCTGATTCTGGGCGGCCTGTTCGGGAACGATTACCAGCGCATCTTCTTCGCGCAGTATCTCGACAATAATCCAGACCTTGCCACGAAACAGAAAGCGTTGCCCGATGAGCTTTGTCAGTTGTGTATGCATGGCGCCTGCCTGCCAGATTGATCCCGGTTATCCAGAAACTCCCGGATACTATAATACAGCTGCGCCTGGCAGGGAAACAGATGGCTTGTGATACATCTTCAACAAATGCTGCATGCTGGCGCGGAGTTGATTCCTTCGCGTATACTGACCCGGATTTTCCACTTCTGCTGATTTGACCATGCATCATTCTTCCTCCAAGGCAGCCTGGAACCCGGAGCATATTTCCACTGTCTGGTTCGATTCTCATTTCAATCATGCTGCAAATCGCGTGATTGATTGGGTGGGTGCTGAACTGGATATTGAAAATGCAGCAACCATGTTGGATTTTGGCTGCGGAGGGGGGATTACCACTTTGGGTGTGGCATTGCGTTATCCGTCTGTGCAGTTGCATGGCGTGGATATCGGCGACAAGTTCCTGCAATTGCCGGAATTGGCGAAAGAGCAACTGCATCTGCAGCAGTTGCCTGACAATCTGCATCTCCACAGGATACAACCGTTGCAGCCACTGGCTGAAAGCCATGTGGTAGATGCTGTTTTCAACTGGTCGGTATTTGAACATGTGCCGCAATCCCACATACCAGTGATATTTGCTGACCTGTACAACAGCATTCGGGAAGGAGGCCTGTTTTTCCTGCAAATCGAGCCTTTTTACCATTCGCCCTGGGGTTCGCATTTACGGCGTTTTGTCGATACGCCCTGGGCGCACCTGCTCTGGCCTTCCGGGCGCCTTCAGGATGCGGTTATGGACTATGATGGCGAGATTCCGGCCCAGCATCAGGGGCATCAATATCAGGCGCGGGGCGTGGAGAATTTCAAGCGTTTTCACCTCGAAGAGTTCAACAGACTGAACGGCATCACTGCGGATCAGATCACGGCATACGTCCGGGATGCAGGGTTTGAGATCCTCAGAGAGCAGCGATTGAGCATGGATATTCCTGTCCCGGAGGTATTGCTGGAGCAGTATCGAAAAGAGGATTTGCTCACCAATGGGATACTGCTGCTTGCAAGGAAGCAGGCATAAAACACCACAATTTGTGATGCCTGGCCGGTTTATGCGCGTGAGTATTGTGGTGGGGCATAATTGTTGTTGACCGCTTGAATGAAATTCATTATCGTTTCCACATGCACACGCTGCACCAGAAATTCGTTGCCATCCTGCTTTCCCTGCTATTGGGATTACTGCCATTGCAGGGCGTGTTTGCAGGTGAAGCTCCCATGAATGCGCAGGGCAGTGTGGTTAGTATGCCCGGCATGACAGGCATGGATCATGGGAAAATGCCCCAAATGGCACAGACTTGTGACCAATGTGATCAGGATAGCTGCTGCAATGGTGGCTCCTGCAGTATTGAGCATTGTGCATCTTGCGCCCTGTCGGCGGTGTTGATAGGTTCGTCCATGAATCTGCCCCTGCAGGTGAAAACCAACTTGAGCGGATTTGCTTCCCTGTCTCCCAGTTCCACGCTTTCGTTTCTGTATCGCCCTCCACGGGCCTGATTCCCTGCTATAGCTCCGTCCGGAGCCAATCCTTTTATTGTTAAAAGTGTTCTTCGGTGCGTTTGGCGCACCGAAATGCAGAGGAATCGACAACATGAGATACAAATATACAGACACTTCCGGGGCAGGTATGTCCCTTTCACGCCGCCGCTTCGTGCAGGGATTGGCCATGGGAGGCGTGGCCGCAAGCATGGGTTTGAGTTCCCGCGCACTGTGGGCCAATGCCGACCAGCAACAGAAGATCCCCACCCTCAGAGGTACGGAGTTCAACCTGTCCATTGGTGAACAGGTGGTCAATTTCACGGGTACACCTCGTATCGGCACCACGATAAACGGTTCTCTGCCAGCGCCAATCCTGCGCTGGAAGGAAGGTGAAACCGTCACCCTGCGAGTAACCAATACTCTGCCGGAAACCAGTTCCATTCACTGGCATGGCCTTATCCTGCCCAGCGGCATGGATGGCGTGCCAAATATCTCCGACGGTTTTTCCGGCATTGCCCCCGGGGAAACCTTCACCTACAAATTTCCCCTGGTACAGAGTGGCACCTACTGGTATCACAGCCATTCCGGGTTTCAGGAACAGACAGGCCTGTATGGTCCTATTGTCATCGAGCCTCGCGAACCCGAGCCTTTCGTTTATGACCGTGATTATGTGGTCATGCTTTCCGACTGGACGGATGAAGATCCCACAGTGGTGTATGCCAAGCTGAAAAAACTCAGCCACTACTATAACTTCAATGAGCGCACCCACAAGGACTTGATGAAAGACCTCAAGGAAAAGGGGCTGGCTCGTACCTGGTCTGAACGCAAGATGTGGAACCAGATGCGCATGAGCCAGCGGGATCTCGCGGATGTGACCGGCTACAGCTACACTTATCTGATGAACGGACAGACCCCTGCCGATGGCTGGATGGGGTTGTTCCGCAAAGGGGAAAAAATCCTGCTGCGCTTTATCAACGGTTCCGCCATGAGCTTCTTCGATGTGCGCATTCCGGGTTTGAAAATGACGGTGGTGGCGGCAGATGGTCAATATCTACAGCCGGTTTCTGTGGAAGAGTTTCGTATTGGCGTGGCGGAAACCTATGATGTCATTGTAGAGCCCGATGACGGTGCCTATACCCTATTTGCCCAATCCACTGATCGTTCCGGTTATGCACGGGGCACTCTCACGCCTGACCCTGCCATGGCCGCCGCGGTTCCGCCAGTGGATGCGGTGCCTGGTCTTACCCATACTGATATGGGAATGGATATGCGCGGCATGGATCACAGTCAGCACGATATGGCTGGCATGGACATGCAGGGCATGGATCACAGTCGGCATCAGATGGGCAGCGGCAAGCCGGCGAATCCCTCGGATTTCTCCTCGGGAAAGATTACTCACGCGCCAGCGGAATATGGCCCCCATGTGGATATGCGTGCGAAAGCGCCCCAATACCGTCTGGATGATCCCGGCGTTGGCCTCAGAAACAACGGGCGGCGGGTGCTGACCTATGCGGATCTCAAGCACCTTCGCGGCACCGATGATCCCCGGGAGCCGGATCGGGAAATCGAGCTGCACCTGACAGGCAATATGTCACGCTACATGTGGTCGATGGATGGCGTCAAGTTTGCGGACGCCGAGCCTCTGCGCTGGAAGATGGGTGAGCGTCTGCGCATTACCTTCGTCAACGACACCATGATGAACCACCCCATGCACCTGCATGGCATGTGGAGCGACCTGGAAACCGGTGACAATGACTACATTCCACGCAAGCATACGGTTATCGTGCAGCCAGGCGCCCGTATCAGCTATCGGGTGACGGTGGATGCGGAAGGAGGATGGGCCTACCACTGCCATCTGTTGTATCACATGCTGGGCATGTTCCGTGAAGTACAGGTCAGCTAAGGAGGAATGAAATGAAATATATCAGTAAAGTACTGCTGGCGTTGGCTTTCAGTGGGAATGCTGTCGCCGGCATGAGTGATGATCCGTTCCTGTTTATGCTGAAAGTGGACAAAGTGGAACTGCGCGATGCAGATGGCGGCACCGCGCTGGTCTGGGATGCCCAGGCCTGGGCGGGGAAGGATCTGAACAAGCTATGGTTCAAAACCGAGGGAGAGCGGATGAATGCTGAAACCGAGGAAGGAAGTGTGGAACTGCTGTACAGCAGGGCCATCGCGCCCTTCTGGGACGTACAGGCGGGATGGCGGCATGACTTTCGTCCCGAACCAAATCGTGATTGGTTTGCCTTTGGCCTGAAGGGTCTGGCGCCCTATCTGTTCGAGGTGGATGCCACCGCCTATGTGGGGGAATCCGGTCGCATGGCGGCTGGCCTGGCAGTGGAGTATGAATACATGTTTACACAGAAACTGATTCTGTCGCCGGAACTTGAGATGAGCTTCTATAGCAAAGATGACGAGGCTGCGGGCATCGGTTCCGGGCTGTCCGGGATGGAAGCAGGGTTGCGCCTGCGTTATGAAATCGTGCGGGAGTTCGCCCCTTATATCGGCCTCAACTGGTGGCGCAAGTTTGGCAATACCGCTGACTATGCCAGAGCAGGGGGTGGAAAAGTAGATGATGTCGAATTTGTAGCGGGTTTCCGCTTGTGGTTTTGAACAGGAGAGAAAAAATGAATAGGCAAAATACAATGCAACGCAAGAGCCGATATGCAATCGCCTTGCTGATGTTTATGGGTGGTTTCGCCGCTGTCGGAGCCTATCTGTTTGTGCCCAAGGTGGTGCAGGCGGCAGAAATGGTGGTGTACAAAAGCCCGACTTGTGGCTGCTGCAAGAAATGGGTTGAGCATATGCAGAAGAACGGCTTCGATGTGAAGGTTCATGAGCAACACAATGTAGCGCCGGTAAAGGACAAGCTGGGTGTCCCCAAGAGGCTGCGCTCCTGTCACACGGCCAAAGTGGGAGGCTATGTGGTTGAAGGGCATGTGCCAGCTGATGTGGTAAAACGCCTGCTGGAAGAAAAACCGGAAGTGGTTGGTATCGCCGTGCCGGGCATGCCCATGGGATCCCCCGGTATGGAAGGTTTCCGCAAGGATCCCTATGACATTATTACCTTTTCCAGCACCGGCAGGATGAGTGTCTTCGCCAGCCGCTGATCGGCGCCCCGAAAAGCAGGTGTGGGTGCAGCGCCTCTGGTAGGATTGGCAGACCAGAGGCTCTTCGCTGATTTGATGATATTGACCCGGCAACAATATTTACGGTGTTCAGCGTTTCAGGCAGGCGCTGGATCAGAACACAGTGCGTTGGTAATGGTGGTTCCATTGGCAAGCACTGCTACACCGGGCCGGCGCCTGCGTGAGACTCCTAACTTGTTGATATTATTTGACAGGCCATCGTATGCTGGTCGGCAGGCTGTGTTGGCGATGCGTGCTGCGGGAGCGCTGCAGCGGCGCTTCGCTGCCTTGCTGCGAACCAGTGCGCGACGGCCGAACACCAACTATACTGTTGCCGGGTCAATAAAAGGTTGCGCCAATGCAAGCTGAGGACGGTTCCATTCCTGAAGAATATCTCCTGCAGGTGCAAGGCATGACTTGCGGACATTGCTCCGGACGGGTGGAAGAAGCGGCGCAGTCCGTGGAAGGGGTCAACGGTGCCGAAGTGGATCTGGAAGCAGATACGATCCGGGTTTGGGGTGGCCGTCCCCATGAAGTGATAGAGGCAATTGGCAAGGCTGGTTATGAGGCCGCGCCTGTGCCAGATATTCCTCAAAGTTGTTCTTTGCCCAAGGAACAGAACGCAGCATCCCCGCCGGTCTCGCTGGCCAATGCCTACACGCTGTCGGTAGGCGAGATGACCTGCACCAGCTGCGTGGGGCGGGTGGAAAAAGCCATACTCGCCGTGGATGGCGTCCGGGAAGTGGCGGTTGACCTGGTGAACCAGACTGCACAGGTGGCGGGCGGTGACCCCCAGGCGGTTATCGATGCCATCGTAGACCAGGGTTATCCGGCAAAATTGCAGCCAGGGGCGATCCGGTTTGATGGTTATGCGCTGACCATTGACGGCATGACCTGTTCCAGTTGTGTTGCAGCTGTGGAAAAAGCGATCAAGGCGGTTCCTGGGGTCACCCAGGCCGCCGTGAATCTGCTGGAGAAAAACGCCATTGTCGATGGCGGTGATCCCCAGGCCGTCATCCGTGCAGTGATTGAGCAGGGCTATGAATCCCGCCTTCAGGACAACCATGCTCCCGCCGACGAATTCCGGCTGGTGTTTGCTCCGGCCAGCGACATGCAGCTGGACATGGAGGTGCTGCAAACGCTGCTGGCGGGTGTTTCCGGAGCGGAAATCATCGAAACACAGTGGCCGGTCGTTACGCTAAGAAGCGTGGAGCATCCTGCACGGCTGGTACTGCGCTTACGGGATCGTGGCGTAGCCGCCGCTGTCGAGGAGAAGTTTGTCGATCCCTATGTAGAGCAGGCGCGAACAGCCCAGCAGGAAATTCGCCGCTCCTGGCAGCGCGCAGGCGTTGCCGGACTGATCGGTGGCTTGCTTATGGCGGGGGAATTCAGTGGTGTATTGCCTCACCTGAAAAGCGGGCAAATGGTTCTGGGTGCGAGCAGCCAGGCGATATGGGCCGGAATCGCCCTTGTCGTGTTGTTCGCCATGTGGTTCAGTGGCAGAAACTACTACCGTACAGCCATCCGCCAGGCGCGCCGTTTTTCCGCCAACATGGATACCCTGGTCGCCCTGGGAACCTCCGCCGCCTGGCTGTCGTCGGCAATCTTTATCATCAATCCCAATTTCATTCCTGGAGAGCCCAAGCTGTACCTGGATGCCGCCGTGCTTATTCTGGCTTTCCTGCAACTGGGGCACGCCCTGGAAATCCGCGCCAAGCGCACCACCAGTGAAGCCATTGGCTCCCTGCTCAAGCTGGCGCCGAAAACCGCAACAGTGGTGCTGGATGGGCAGGAGGTGGAGCTGCCCGTATCCTTGCTGCGTCCTGGCGATTTCCTGCGCGTACGTCCGGGGGAGACAGTGCCTATCGATGGTGTGATTTCGGAAGGCAGTTCCAGCGTTGATGAGGCCATGCTAACCGGAGAACCCATTCCGGTGGAGAAAAAAACCGGAGATACAGTGACTGGCGGCACCCGCAACCTCAATGGCAGCTTTGTGCTCCGGGTCAGTAAACCCGCCAATGAAACCACCCTGTCTCATATTATCGAGATGGTGAAGAAGGCGCAGCTGAGCAAACCGGGCATCGCTCGCCTGGTGGACAAGGTGTCTGCTGTGTTCGTGCCCATCGTCATCGTCATTGCCTTCAGCGCCTTTGATGTCTGGTATTTCGTTGGCCCCGAACCCTCTCTTGCCTATGCGCTCACTGCCGGTATCGCCGTGCTGGTGATTGCCTGTCCCTGCGCCCTGGGGTTGGCCACCCCCATTGCCATCATGATGGGGACGGGCAGGGCGGCGCAGCTGAATATTCTGATACGCAACAGCGAGGCCTTGCAAAGTGCGTCGAAACTTACGCATCTGGTAGTGGACAAGACGGGAACCCTGACCCAGGGCAGGCCGGAAGTGACCGGGATTCATCCGTCCCCGGGCATGAGTGCGGATGAGTTATTGGTTCTGGCGGCCAGTCTGGAGAGCCAGTCAGAGCACCCTCTGGCGGAAGCCATCAACAAGGCCGCCAGGGAAAGGGCGCTGCCCCAGCGTGAGGTGAATGATTTTCTGGCCGTATCCGGTCGGGGCATTCAGGCAAGAATCGATGGAGAACTGGCCGTGCTTGGCAACCAGCATTATTTGCGCGATGCGGGCGTAGAGATTCCCGATGAGCAGCGCCGGATTGCCGCACGGGAAGCACAGCTTGGTGGCACGCCCATCTGGCTGGGCAGGGGTGGCAAGCTGGGAGGCTTGCTGGTTTTGCAGGATCCTGTTCGTGAAGATACGCCGAAGGCGGTCAAGGCCCTGCAAAAGCAGGGTATTCAACTGGTCATGTGTACCGGAGACAATGAAATCACCGCGCGGGCAGTGGCAAAACAGCTGGGCATTGCAGAAGTGCATAGCGAAGTCATGCCCGAGGAAAAGCTGGTCGTGGTCAAGACACTGCAGGCACAGGGTCATAAGGTTGGCATGGTGGGCGATGGTGTAAATGATGCGCCAGCCCTGGCCCAGGCCGATACCAGCTTCGCCATTGGCAGTGGCACCGATGTGGCCATAGACAACGCAGATATCACCCTGGCAGGTGATTCTCTCGCCAATGTCAGTACGGCCATCGCCGTTTCCACGGCAACCATTCGTAACATCAAGCAAAACCTGTTTGGCGCCTTCATTTATAATGTGACCGGTATTCCACTGGCGGCAGGAGTGCTTTACCCGCTGACGGGCTGGATGCTGGAACCCATGTTCGCCAGTGCAGCCATGGCATTGTCATCGGTCACCGTAGTGACCAATGCCAATCGCTTACGCTTTTTTAAACCTGAGTAGCAAGGTGGTTCGATGTCCATAGAAATGAAACTGAGCATTACCGGCATGACCTGCAATCATTGTGTGGCTCATGCCAGAAAAAATCTCGAAGCCGTCCCCGGTGTCAGTGTGGTGGAGGTGAGCCTGGAGTCCGGAACTGCAGTTGTCAAGGGCGATGTGGATGCGGCAGCACTGCTGACAGCGGTCAAAGATGCCGGTTATGAGGCTGTGATTGATGAGTAGGCAGGACAAAGTCGGGGTGTTGTTTGTTTGCATGGGCAATATTTGCCGGTCTCCCACTGCCCATGGTGTGTTTCGAAAGCTGGTGCAGGATGAAGGGCTGGAGCAGTGGATTGAAATCGATTCCGCCGGCACCCATGCCTATCATGTGGGTTCTTTACCGGATCCCCGCACCCAGGCGGTGGCGGCGGGGCGGAATATCGACCTTACGGATTTGCGTGGTCGCCAGGTTGAAGCAGGGGACTTCCATCGTTTTCAATACATTCTGGCCATGGACACTGAGAATCTCGGTATCCTCAACGAGCTTTGTCCGGCGGAAGCGGAACAAAAGCTGTGCCTGTTCATGGAGTTTGCCCCGGACTACGGGATGCGGGAAGTACCGGATCCTTACTATGGTGGTGATCGTGGTTTCGATCAGGTCTTTGATATGATTGAAGAGGCGTCCAGGGGACTGATAGCAGAGATACGCCAGCGTTATCTATCAGCCTGCTAGACACGCCTGATCGTATTGCAAAAAAAGGCCGCTCGGAAATGGAGCGGCTTTTTTGGGCAGGCTGTCGGTCAATCCTTGTCCTTGTCCTTGTCCTTGTCCTTGTCTGTCTGTTTGGCTGCACCCGCAGCACTGACTTTTTTGGGACTCGCTTTTGTACCCGGCTCTGATGATGCGGTTGCTGGTGCTGCATCTGCATCTGCTTTTGAAGTGCTGGCGGATTTGCGCGCAGCCGCCTTTTTCTTGGTGGGCCTGGTTTTTTTGCGTTTTGGCTTTTCTTTGGTTTCTGCGGCAGCAGGAAGTTGATTCACAGTCGCACTGCTCGCAGTAACGACGCCAGCGGTTTCCGGTGTTTTTTCTGGCTTTGCGGTTTTTGCTGCAGTAGATTTTTCCTCGGTGACAGGTGCAGGAGGCTTAGGCTTGGATTTTGGTTTCGGTGATGCCGCCTCCACGGCTTTGCTGCTTTCCTCTGCCGGCGCCTTTCCGGCTGGCTTTTTGGCTGGAGGGGTGGGGCTGTCTTTCTGCGCTTCATCCAGCCGGGGCACTGAGGACTTGGATTTCAGGCTCCCGGAGGAAATGGTGCGCTTGACCTTGAGCTCACCTTTTTCCTTTTGCGTCTCCTTGGGCTTTGCGGCGGGTTGCTTGTTGGTATCGCCGGCAGAGGCCTTTGGCGCTTGCTCTGCCGCCTGTTGCGGCGCGTCTTCCTTGGCCACTACTGTGGTGGCCTTCTCAGTTGCTTCCTGTTGGCGAGCCTGATTCTGGCGGGCGCCTGATCCACGGCCGCGGCCGCCACGGCGGCCGCGTTTCTGAGTGGTGGCATTGCGGCCATC
>JALWMK010000167.1 GCA_027083925.1 Sedimenticola sp.
TGGGATCCACGGCGAAAGCCAGGCCAGAAGCTGCTGCGGCTTCGGACACCCGCCGCGTGACCACGCCAGCGCCAGCACCTATGGTCGGCACCTTGCCCTCGATCCCCGGCAGCTCGATTTCCTCCACTGAAGAGAGAAAATCCAGCTTTTCGGTGTTGATCACGGCGCTGTGTGCATCCAGGGGTACGGCGGATCCGGTGTAGCCTGTGCCGCCGCCCCGGGGAATAAGGGTGAGTCCGGTTTCGATGCAGGCGCGTACGATGGGTGCGACTTCCTCCTCCCGATCCGGAGAGATAACCACGAAAGGAAGCTCCACCCGCCAGTCTGTAGCATCCGTGGCATGGGATACCCGCGCCAGGCCGCCAAAGTCAACATTGTCCTTGCGGGTGATGCCGGCAAGGGCTGTTTTTATCTTGCGCCGCAGGTTGGTGTTGGCAGCGAAGCAATTGGAGAAAGCATCCACCGCCTCTCGGGCAGCGTACAACAGTTTCGCAGCCTGCTGGTTGTCGTTGAGGCGTGCCTCGAACTGATCCAGGCGGTGGTTGAGGGCGTGAATGAGCTGATTGCGCCGGTCTGTGTTTTGCTGCAGATCGTCCTGTAGATAGGGATTGCGCGCCACTACCCACATGTCCCCCAGCACCTCGAACAGCATGCGCGCCGAGCGCCCCGTTCGCCGAGTGCCGCGCAACTGGTTGATCAGTTCCCAGTTATCCTCCCCGAGGAAGCGGATGACGATCTCCCGGTCGGAATAGGAAGTATAGTTATAGGGTATTTCGCGTATGCGCTGGCTCATGGCCGTGAAAGAATCCGGGTAAAAACATAGTATACACTCCCGACCATGCGACAGTGACCTTGAGCCTGAATCCGTGGGTTCATGACGGCGCATAGCGCAAGCTTTTGATCCCCCAGCGGAATCAATACCATACGCTCTGCACCCGCCCTGAACTCACAGATTCAGGTTTGAAACAAAGGGCGCCCCTATTAATTCATGACTGGCATCCGCATCGAGGCGTTCCCGAAACGGATCGGCCTCATCTCCGTGCGGGAGCAGTGGTGCAAGATCCATCATCCGGCTACGGCCCGATAGACACTTGATGCGATTCTCCATCTCACCCCGGGCGCAGTAGAGGCCGTCGTAAAGGGATTGGGAACTTCCCTTGAGATTGGTGACAATGAAACGTGGATTGCTGCCCTTATCGGTATGCACGATCTTGGCAATCACCTGGCGTTGTCTTTTCCAGCTGCCTGCCGCATAGCGGATGGATTCGAAGTAGCGCACCTTTTCCCCCGTGGCCTCAAAGTAATCAGCGGCCACTTCCCGCTCGATTGCCACTTTACCCAGCAAACGTGCGTTCTTTGCCAAACCGACCACATACCCCACATCCTGTCGGTCGCACCAGTCCAGCATCTTGGGACGACAGAAACCGCTGTCGCCCCGGAGGATGAGCTTTACGTCCGGCCAAGCCTGGCGCAGTCGTTTTACCAGCAGTGCCAGTATTGCCCAGGCATGTTTGGCGCCATCGATGTTGGTTGGCCGCAGGTAGCTGACCAGCAATTGCTTGCCGCAGAAGACATACAAGGGCAGGAAACAATAGTGATCGTAATAACCATGAAAGAAACGCTGCTCCTGCTGACCATGCACGCGATCATCTGTGGCATCAAAATCCAGAATCAGCTTGCGGGGTGGCTTGTTGAAAGATGCAATAAACTGCTCCACCAGTACCTTGTGCCGATTGGAGAACCGCATGGATCATTCTGCCATGGTGGACTTGCACAAGGTCGCCTGACTGGCCAGGAAGGTTATGCGTATAGTAGAAAAACACAAAGTGTTACCAAGCCTCGCGCTGCGGTTTTTCCCTGCATCTTCTTGTCCAGCTTGCCCAAACAGCCTCAAGCCATTGAACAACAATGCCTTTCGGCTGTTAGAACAATCTGAACCAGAACCTCTCAGGGAAAATTCCACATCCGAGCGCAATTTCCGGGCTGAATTTCAACTGGCTACCTGAAATCAGGAAATGTGACAGAAGTCGCAAGAAGACAGCACCCGTTCCATCGCCAATGCCTATGATGGTGTAGACCGGCTGGTTGGATCATCTTCAAGCGGGAGCTGGGGATCGGGGAGCGCCAGCTATTCCCCGGATAGCGATATTCTCACCTACA
>JALWMK010000168.1 GCA_027083925.1 Sedimenticola sp.
ATTTGCAAGATTTTCAAAGCTTCCGCTCCCAGCTTACGCCCCTCACCTACCTCCCTGTAGGCGACGAAGTTATCGCTGCCCTCATGTGCGTAGATGCCAATCATGAATTAATAGAGGCGCCTTAAGTTAAGTAAGTGCCATTCGGGTTAGACTCAAATTAATCACTACCTCCTGTTAAGATGGGACGTTCTTTTACAAGGAAGAGGCTAGACATGATGTTTGACCTGTCCTCTCAAGTATGGCTCTGTGTTGTTGGGTTGTCCTCTCAACATAACCCACGTTTGTTGAGAGGGACAGGTCAAACATCATGTCTAGGTTTTTTATCCATGAAGACTTGCTCCGGATAGTTGGCAGGTAGCCCTGCGCAATTAACCCGGCCGCATCATTTGCGCAGTTTGTAAATGATAACGCCCTGTTGCCCGTTGGTGATTTTCTGCACCGGGGTCAGCCCCTGGCCATACAGCAATTGCTGCAGTTTGCTGTTGGCTTTGTCCTTGCGGGTGCGCACAAAGGCATAGTCATACTCTTCCACAGGGGTTGCCCCTGGTCTGTAACGGCGAAACACATAGTGTTTGTCGTCGTTCTTGTTGCTGTAATAGCCCACTCTTTCCGCATGGTAATCGGTGAGTATCCGGGCGCCGTCCGGCAGGTTTTCCTGCGCCCAGCTGGCGGCGTCGAGGATATAGACCTTAGGCTTTGCGGAGCTGATCAGGCTGTCTGCAAACAACAGGGTGATGCAGATCGCGATGACGGCCATGCGTGGTTTGAGCCTGGGGTTTTCCCGAATCCTCTGTTGCAGCTCCTCCATACTGAAAACCACGATCACCAGCAGCATCAGCGCCAGCGCCATGGTGTAGCGGGAGACCATGATGAAGTGCTGGGCGCCATGGAGGAACAGCAGCAGAAAGCTGATTGCTGCATAAAGGCCGATGATCTTGCGCGCTTCCCCTGGAAGATTCGTTGCCGGCAACCAGCGGCGCAATAGCAGAATACCGAAATAGAGCCAGGAAAGGCTGCTGAACAGATCTTTGGCAATGCTGTAGATCACGCCCAGATAAATCGTTGTTTCCGCTGTGGACTGGGAGAGCTGCGGCAGCACCTCATGCCGCAGCAGGTTCGCCTTGCCGGGAATGATTTCGGTGAATGTGGACAGGAGGCTGCCCGTTTTGGTTATGGTTTCCGCCAGGCGGTTTTGAAAGCTGCTGGAAAACGCCATCATGAGGGCAAAGACAAAGGTGATGGCAATGACGGGCAACAGGGTCAGTGCGACATGTCCAAGGCGCTGTCGCAGGGGCAGCGCCGTGTTTAGCAACAAGCCGAGGGGCATGATGGCCAGAAAGACAGCACCTTCCACACGAAACAGGGTGGCAATGAGCATCGCCAGATTCCATAGCAGCAGGTTCTTCCAGGAAAACTCACGGAACAGGTGCAGGTAGGCGATCATGGCCACCAGGCTGAATGCCCAGTAGCCATGATCGCGGATAATTTCTGCCCGGTTGTCATTCAGATAGGGCAGGGACAGTACCAGCAATGCTGCCCAGAGTAGCGTATTGCGGCCACCGCCCAGGGTTTCGACCAGGCGTATGAATGCCAGCACCAGCAGTGTGTCCAGCAGGATGTTCAGCAACCAGGCGGCGTGTTCCGGCTCCAGGCCCAGGGTCAGGCTGATTCCCTTTATCAGGTAGGGATAAAACAGCCAGTTGCCGATCTGCTTGATGCTGGCGGTGTCCCCCTGCAGGGCCAGGAGATAGTAAACAGCATCGTGATTGATTTGCGGGGCGCTGTGGATCTGCCACAGTGACAGCAGCAGACCCAGCAGTGCTGCGCCGATATAGATGGGCAGCGTTTCCCGCAGTTTCATGGTTTTGGGTTGTAGTGGAAAGCCTCCAGCAATTCTCCGGCTTCCTGCCGGATAAAGGCTTTTTCTTCCTTCGACAGCCTGGACAGCGAGCGGGCATTCATGTTGCGGATATTGGATGCATCGCCATGGATGATCCATTTCTTGTCAAGAACCAGCCTGGAGCTATCGAGGCCAAGAAACTTCATCATCCTGTCCAGGTTTTCAGCGGGCTGTGAGGTGACGTCTTCGTAGCGGAGCAAAAGCTTGTGCTCAACCTGCTCGAGTTGCCCCAGCATGATGTTGTTCGATGCCCGCCACTGCTTGGCCGCCACCTCAACAGACTGTCCCGCCTTGCGATGTATGCCTTCCGCCACGGCATAGCCATTGCGTATCAGGGCGATAAAGTGCGCGTTGGGAAAGTGCTCGTTGAGCCAGATAATGCGGGCAGCATTGGGGATGGATTTTTCCAGAAAAACCGGCAGAGTGGGGTTGGACATGTAACCGCACCACTGGCGCTTGATTTTTTCGGCATCAGGCTGGCTATCGGCAGAGGGAATAAACAGTTCCGGCTGAAACGCCCATATTCTGGTGAGACCGATTTCACTGGGGATCAGTAGTTGATCGGTGCAATACTGCCCTTCCCTGGGCAAATGGGCAACGGACGGATGGCTGGCGATAACATCGTGCAACAAGGTGGTGCCGGAGTTGTAACAGCCAACGATGAATACCCATTTTTTGGGCTGACAGGCCTTGCCCTGCTTTGCCAACCGATCCAGCTTGATTTGCCGCTGCTTTTTTTTAAGCCATTTTTTTAGATTCATAAACGTATGTCCGAACGGGTGATGTCACATTGGGCCTCGATATCATCGCGCCCCCAGAGGGTGAAACGCCCCAAAGTAAAAATGGATGACTGGTTACTTTCCAGAGGAAGGGAAGTCTTGCGTTTGTCCAGGCTCAGGCCATATTGCAGCCCCGTGTTTCTGGCGGCTTCCACGGCAGTGTTGGAGTAATTGCCGTTTGGGTAGGCGATACCTGTTGGCGCCCTTCCCAGCCAGTTGTCGAGATCATGTTGTGCGCTGAGAATCTGTTTTTCCACTTCCGCGCCACTGTACCGATCCAGCAAATAGTGATCACGAGTATGGTTGCCGATATGCACCAGGGGGTGCCCAGCAAACTCCTGCAATTCCCTAATCGTCATGGGGCGATCCGTTTCCGACCAGGGCCGAAGGCAGTTGGTTCCAAATTCCTGCTGCAGGTAGCCGAGAATGTCCTGATGGTGTTTTTCCTTGAGCATTTTTTGTTCACGGGATATCAATGGTTTCGCCATGCCACGCCGGTGGCGCTCACGATATACCACATCCCACCAGAAACTCTGCTGCTCTTCCACGTTTCCGGTAGTGATATAGAAGGTAGCCGGAACATCATACTGTTCCAGCAGGGGCAGCATGCGCAGGTTATTGGCATAGCCGTCGTCAAATGTGATGCAGATCCACTTTTGGTTGCTGCAGAGAAAGTCCAGGCCCTGCTCGGGGCTGACGAACCGGTAGCCGGCCTGCAGAAAATACTCGATAAACTGCTGCATATGCTGGCGGGTGATTCCCTGCTGGGCATCGACATGCCCTTTGTTGAGTTCCTGTTCGTCTTCAAATATCCCGTGAAAGAGAAAACCCAGCAGGGCAGGCCTGTCCCGGTGCAGGCGGGACAGGCTGCGGCGCAGGGATTGCTTGATCTGTTTGCTGAAAGACACGGGTTTCTGGGTTCAGGAGGCTGTTATAATTGCCAGATGAACAGGCAAGACCGGCAAATTGAGTTGGATCATTCTAGTGCCCGGACGGTGTTTCTGGCAACGGGCTTGCAAAGCAGCGGCTCGACGCTGGTCTCCTGGTGCTTTCTGCAGCGTCCCGACATGAACGGCACCCTGGATGGTGATACCGACCTGATCCCCCTTCCGCCAGCAGATATTCAAGCTCCCCTCATCTGGTACAAGACCACCATCAGCTGCTTTACCCTGGCGGAGCAGATTGCCCTGCTGGAAGATGAAGGCTACCAGGTAAAGCCGGCGCTGATCGTGCGGGACGTGCGGGCAGTGTGGATGTCTCTCATGAAAAAAACCTATGGCCGTAATGGTGTCACGGCGGAAGATCCGCCCCTGCGGCTGCGCTTGCGCCGGTTTTACCACTCCTGGCAAGATGCGGTGGCGAGGAATATCCCCTTGTTTCGCTTTGAAGACCTGCTGGTGCAGCCGGAAACCAGCCTGAAAACATTGTGCGGGGCACTTGGATTGCCCTGGCGGCAGGAAATGCTCGATTGGCCAAAACCCGGGGAACAGATTGCCGACAGTCGTCATGGTAATGCCAGGTTCATGGGTTCGGACAAACAGGGTTTGCAGGTCGCGCTGGATCCTGGTATCGCTTCCCAGATCAGTGGGCAGATACATGGGGAAGACTTGGCGTGGCTGGAAGAAACCTTCCGTGACTACAACCTCAGCCTGGACTATCCGGTGCATCTGGAAAACCCGGATTTGCTGCCGGGGCGCAGCCTGCCTTCCTGGGAGGCTTCCCGGCGCCTGCATTGGCGTCTGCGGCAAAAGCCGCTGCGTTATATTTTCTGCAAACTGGGCCTGAGCCGCTACCAGCCCAGGCCGCAATAAGCCGTGCCGCAGCAGGACTGGGAATACCGCCGGGAGATTGCCCTGCCTTTTCGTTTGCAGCTGTCTGGCGCCGGGGAGTTGATCTGTGAAGAAATTCTGCGCCTGCTGCCCGGCCGGCGTCTGGTTTGCCGGGCAAGACAGGATGACGCATTGGTATTGGTGAAGCTGTTTCTGGGCCAGGACAGGCTGCAGGAAGCAGCGCAGGACGCCCGGGGGGTGAAGGCGATGATGGCTGCGGGCATCAATACGCCACCCTTGCGCCGGGAGGCCAGGGTAGCCGAAAAGGGTTATCCCGTATTGTTGTTCGATTTCATCCCCGGGGCGCGCTCTTTTCGCCAGCGCTGGACAGAAGCCAAGGAGGAGCAAAGAACCAAATTGCTGAAGGCCTTGCTGTCGCTGGTTGCCAGGCAGCATCAGGCAGGCCTGCGCCAGCGGGATTTTCACCTGAATAATTTTCTTCTGGATGCACAAGACCGGCTCTACGCCATCGACGGCGGAGATCTGCTAGTCGGCGCCCGTCCCCTGGCGGAAAAAAAATCCCTCGCCAATCTGGGAATGCTGTTTGGCCACTTGCCCCAAACCGCGCTGCTGAATACGCCACAGATACTGGCTGGTTATTTCAAGAATCGCGGCTGGAGTGATTCGCCACGCCTTTTCCGGCGCATCAGCAGGGCCGCCAACGCCTTCCGCCACCGCCGGGCGCGGCGCATCAGCCGCAAGGGCTTTCGCGATTGCAGTGAATTCGTGGTGCGGCGCAAGGACAATCTGCGCATTTGCCAGCGGCGGGATTTTCCCGTGGCAGTGCTGGATGAATGGCTGCAATCCACGGGTCTTGCTCCTCGTGCAACGGAAGCCATTCTCAAGCCCGGCAACTCCCAGACGGTATGGCTCTGCCATATCGGCGGGGCTGAGGTGGTGGTCAAGCGCTACAATCTGAAAAACCGTCTGCATGCCCTGCGCCGGGCCTTTACCCGCAGCCGTGCGTCGAAGTCCTGGGAGAATGCCCTCAGTTTGCGCGCCTATCATATCGACACGCCCGCACCCTTGGCCATGATCGAAGAGCGGCGTTTCGGCCTGCGCCAGCGGGCATGGTTGATCACCGCCAGGGCCAAAGGGATGGGTGCCGACAAGTACATCCCCGAACATCAGGGCAATGCCGCCCTGGTGCGCTTGGCCGCCACGGTGCGGGCATTCGGGCAGAATGGCCTGGTGCATGGCGACATGAAAGCCACCAACTTCATCGTGGATGACCAGGGGGTGGAGGTCATCGATCTGGACTCCATGCACCGGCCCTGGACCGCACCCGCCCGGCGCGCCCGCATCTACCGGGACAGGCAGCGGTTTCTGCAGAACTGGGAAGCCGGGCTGCGCCGCCGTTTCGCCCGCCTGCTGGGGCGGGGAATCGGGTAGAATACCCCCATGTTCATGGGTGGCAGAGTGCAAAAGGCGCAGATTCAATGATCGTACTAGGTGTAGCCGGGGCGGTGAGTCACGACCCTTCGGCGGCGTTGTTCGTCGATGGCGAGCTGGTTGCCGCGGCGGAAGAAGAGCGTTTTATCCGCGACAAGCACGCCAAGGGGCGTTTTCCCTACGAAGCCACGCGCTTCTGCCTGGAACATGCGGGCATACAGCCTGGCAAAGTGGACGTGGTGGCCTTTCCCTATGCGAAGATTCCCCTCTCCAGCCCCGCCCGCTGGCACTATGCAGCGCGCCACTGGTATGCGCCGGATCGCGCCCTCACTGCCGTGCTGCGGGGCAACCGGCGCTACTGCCGCAACCGTTCCCTGCTGGAAAAACTGGTGGCGGATCTGGGGATTACCAACGCCCGCCTGGAAATGGTGGAGCACCATCTGGCTCATGCCAGCAGCGCCTATCACCTCAGCGGTTTTCGGGAAAAGACCGCCATCCTCGGCATCGATGGCAAGGGCGAATACGCCACCACCTTTTTCGGCTACGGGGAGAACGGCCGCATCCACAAGCTCAAGGAGTTCTACGATCCCGATTCCCTGGGGGGAGTGTACGGCGCCATGACCGAATACCTGGGCTTCGAGATGCTCGATGGCGAGTTCAAGGTCATGGGCATGGCGCCCTATGGCGATCCTTCGCGCTTCGATTTTTCCCGCCTCATCGAGTACAGCGAAAAGGGTTTCCGGGTGAACACCCGGCTGGTGAATGTCATCGGCCTGCGCCGCTGGCGGGACCAGCAGGGAAAAGGTCAGTATTTCAGCCCCAAACTGGTGGACTGGCTGGGGCCGCCCCGGGAAGGGGACGAGATTGATGACCCTTATGTGGACTATGCCGCCAGCATGCAGGATCTGCTGGAGAAGGTTTCCCTGGGGCTGGTGGAGTACTATCTGGGGGATATTCTGCGCCAGACGGGCAAGCTGGCCTTTGCCGGGGGCGTGGCCCTGAATGTGAAGCTCAACCAGCGGATTCTGGCCCAGGATGATGTACAGGAACTGTTCGTACAGCCAGCAGCCTCGGATGCGGGCACCGCCATCGGCGCGGCCTCTTATGTGGCGAACCAGTCGGGTGATACGATCCAGCCCATGCGCCATGCCTATCTTGGCCCCAGCTACAGTAACGAACAGTGCATTGCCGCCTGTGAAGCTCACGAGCAAAAACCCGGCTGGGAAAAAATCGATCAGCTGCCGCAACGGGCGGCAAAGCTGCTGGCCGACGGCAACCCGCTTGCCTGGTTCCAGGGGCGCATGGAGTTCGGCCCTCGCGCCCTGGGCAATCGCTCCATTCTCGGCGCGCCCAACGTGCCTGGCATCGCCGACCGCATCAACGAACAGATCAAATACCGGGAGCGCTGGCGGCCTTTTTGTCCCAGTATCCTCGACCGGGTGGCGCCTGAAATGCTGCAGACGGATCATCCTGCGCCTTACATGACCATCACCTTCGATGTGGGAGAGGGCTGGAAAGAGCGGGTGCCGGAAGTGGTGCATGAAGACGGCACCGCCCGCGCCCAGGTGGTTACCCGAGAGACCAACCCGCGCTATTATGAACTCATCGAGGAACTGGAGAAACACACGGGCAATGGCGTGATCCTGAATACATCCCTGAACCGGCGCGGCGAGCCCATGGTCTGTTCGCCGGAAGATGCCCTCGACATGTTTTATGGCTCGGATCTGCAGTATCTGATCATGGAGGATATTCTGGTAACCAAGGCAGAGGCGCAACAATGAATGACAATACCCTGTTGATCACTGGCGGGGCGGGCTTTATCGGCTCGGCGCTGATTCGCCATCTCATCGGCAACACGGACTACCGCGTGGTGAATCTGGACAAGCTGACCTATGCCGGCAATCTGGAGTCCCTGGAGTCCGTAGCGGACAGCCCGCGCTATGTGTTCGAGCGGGTGGATATCTGCGATGCTGCCGAAGTACAGCGCGTGTTCCGTGAGCATCAGCCTCATGCCGTCATGCACCTGGCCGCCGAGTCCCACGTAGACCGCTCCATCGACGGCCCGGCGGCCTTTATTGAAACCAATGTCAGCGGCACCTGTGTGCTGCTGGAAGCGGCTCGCGCCTACTGGAACGATCTGGCGAAAGATGAAAAGCAGCGATTCCGCTTTCATCATATTTCCACCGATGAGGTCTACGGCAGCCTGGGGGCGGAAGGGCTGTTTACCGAGAAATCACCCTACCAGCCCAACTCGCCCTATTCAGCGAGCAAGGCCTCATCGGATCATATGGTGCGCGCCTGGCATGAGACCTATGGTTTGTCGGTGCTCATTACCAACTGCTCCAACAACTACGGCCCCTACCAGTTCCCGGAAAAGCTCATCCCCCTGGTCATTCTCAATGCCCTGGCGGGCAAGGCCTTGCCCATATACGGGCAGGGCGACCAGATCCGGGACTGGCTGTATGTGGATGACCACGCCCGGGCTTTGCTGTGCGTGCTGGAGCAAGGCAGGGTGGGAGAGACCTACAATATCGGCGGGCACAATGAGAAGACCAACCTGGAAGTGGTAACGGCCCTGTGCGCGATTCTGGACGAAAAGCGCCCGGATCACCCCGGCGGCATTGGCCGCTATGAGGAACTGATTACCCATGTTACCGACCGTCCCGGCCATGATCAGCGCTACGCTATCGATGCGCAAAAGATCGAACAGGAATTGGGCTGGGCGCCCGAGGAGACTTTTGAAACCGGCATGAAAAAGACCGTGGACTGGTATCTGGACAACAACGGCTGGTGTCAGCGGGTGCTGGATGGTAGCTACCGCGGCCAGCGTCTGGGGGTGATCGAATGAAAGGCATCATACTTGCCGGCGGTTCCGGTACCCGCTTGCATCCGGTTACCCTCAGTATTTCCAAACAGCTGCTGCCGGTGTACGACAAGCCCATGATCTACTATCCGTTGAGTACATTGATGCTGGCGGGCATCCGCGAGGTGCTGATTATCTCTACCCCCCATGACCTGCCCCTGTTCAAACAGTTGTTGGGGGATGGCAACCGCTGGGGTATGTCCCTGGAATATGCCGAGCAGCCCAGGCCGGAGGGACTGGCCCAGGCGTTTCTTATCGGCGAGGCCTTCATCGGGGAAGATCCGGTTGCGCTGGTGCTGGGGGACAATATCTTTTACGGGTATGAATTCGGCGGGATGTTGAAGAATGCGGCTACCCAAAAAGGGGGGGCGACGGTGTTTGCCTATCCGGTGAAGGATCCCCAGCGCTATGGGGTGGTGGAGTTCGACAAGGATTTCCGGGCGCTGAGCCTGGAAGAGAAGCCGTCCCAGCCAAAATCCCGCTATGCCGTTACCGGTCTGTATTTCTACGACAACCAGGTGGTGGGTATCGCCAAAACCGTGCGGCCATCGCCCCGCGGAGAGCTGGAAATCACCGATGTGAACAAGCATTATCTTGCCGCGGGACAGCTGAATGTGGAAGTGCTGGGCCGAGGCATGGCCTGGCTGGATACCGGCACCCATGATTCCCTGCTGGATGCGGCGCAGTTCATTCAAACCCTGGAAACCCGCCAGGGACTGAAAGTGTGTTGCCCAGAGGAAGTCGCCTGGCGCATGGGCTGGATCGATGATGCAGCCTTGCAGTCCCTGGCGTCGGAACTCGACAAAACCGGCTACGGCCGCTATTTGCAGGATCTGCTGCGGGAGATGATCCGATGAAAGTACTGGAAACCGATATCCCTGGCGTACTGATCGTCGAACCTGACGTGCATGGCGACAAGCGTGGCTGGTTCATGGAGGTCTGGCAGCAGCAGCGCTATGTTGAGGCGGGCATGGATGCCGCTTTCGTGCAGGACAATATGGCGCTGTCCAGCCATGGCATCCTGCGTGGCCTGCATCTGCAACATCCGCATGCCCAGGGCAAACTGGTGCAGGTGGTCATGGGCGAGGTGTTCGATGTGGCGGTGGATGTACGCCGGGGGTCTCCTCATTTCGGTAAATGGGTGGGGGTGATCCTTTCCGGTGATACCCGTCGCCAACTGTGGGTGCCGCCGGGTTTCGCCCACGGCTATGTGGTGACCAGCAATCAGGCCATTTTCAGCTACAAATGCACTGAACGCTATCATCCGGAAACCGACCTGAGCATCCGCTGGGATGATGAGGATATTGGTATCGACTGGCCCATTGTGGGCAAACCCAGCCTGTCCGGCAAAGATGCCGATGCCCTGATGTTGAAAGACATTCCGGAACAGCGCCTGCCGGAGTATCGTCATGAGTGAAACATCCCCACTGGTTCTGCTGTTTGGCCACAGTGGCCAGCTTGGCTGGGAGTTGCGCCGCACCCTGGCTCCCCTGGGGGAGATCGTAACCGCAGGTGTGGATGGCGCCGGCCATTATCTGGATCTGACCGATGGCGCTGCCCTGGATGCGCTGGTGCATGATTTGCGCCCTGCGTTGATGGTGAACGCCACGGCATACACAGCGGTGGACGAGGCCGAAGCTGAAGAAAAGCTGGCCTACCGGATCAATGCAGAGGTGGTTGGTGAAATGGGCAGGCTGGGCGCTGAAATGGACATTCCGGTGCTGCATTTTTCCACCGATTATGTGTTTTCCGGCGTCGCAGACCGGCCCTGGAAGGAGCATGACGTACCCGCCCCCAGGAGCATCTACGGTAAATCCAAGCTTGCCGGAGAGCAGGCCCTGTTTGCATCCCGCGCAGAGCACCTGATACTGCGCACCGCCTGGGTGTATGGTGGCAGGGGCAGAAATTTTCTGCTTACCATGCAACGGCTTTTTGCCGAGAAAGACCGGCTCAAGGTGGTTGCCGACCAGTTTGGCGCGCCCACCTGGTCACGCTTCATTGCCGAGGCCGCATCCCAGGTGCTGGCGCAATGCAAAACACCTCAGGGTCAGTTCCGCTTTGGCAGGCATGATGGCCAGGTGTTCCACCTCACTGCTGCAGGACAGGCCAGCTGGCATGAATTTGCCCAGGCGATTCTCGAACAGACTGCAGAAGACTGTGTGCTCGATCCGATTTCCACGGAACAGTATCCCACGCCCGCCGCCCGCCCCGCCTATTCCGTGCTGGACAATGATAACCTTGCGGCGGCTTTCGGTGTGCGCCTGCCCCACTGGCGGCGGGGGCTGGCCCTGTGCCTGGAAGAAATGCAGCACGCCGGCGCCTGACGGGGTCGTGGCAAACAGGTATAAAGGACTACCGCTGTATCATCCGCGCCTGTGGCCTGCCTGGGCCGGAGTTGGCGTCCTGCGCCTGCTGGCGTGGCTGCCCTATCCGGTGATCCTGTTTATTGGCCCTTTCGTGGGGCGGCTGTATATGCTGCTCCTGCCCAAGCGAAGAAAAATCGCGCAAATCAATATCGATCTTTGTTTTCCCGATCGAACCCCTCAGTGGCGGAAGCAGTTGTTGCGTGAAAACCGCGACAATCTCGGCATCAGCCTGCTCGAAGCCCCCCTCGCCTGGTGGGGCTCGCCACGCCGTATTGCAAAGCTCGTGCATGTGCATGGGCTGGAGAACCTGCAGCAGGCATTGCAGCGTGGCAAAGGCGTTTTGCTCCTGTCTGCGCATCTGAACAGCCCGGAGCTGGGCAGCCGCCTGCTGCTGCATGTGCAGCCGTTCATGGGCATGTATCGCCCGGACAACAACCCGGTCATGGAGCGAGTCATCAGCAACGGGCGGCGCAAATGGATCCAGGGGCTGATTCCCCGGCACAATGTGCGGAGCCTGATTCGCGCCCTTAAACAAGGCCATGCCGTATGGTATGCTGCAGACCAGAATACGGCGCGCCGGGAGTCCGTATTTGCGGAGTTTTTCGGCATCACAGCTTCCACCAATTCCGCCACTGCACGCCTGGCGAAGCTGAGCGGAGCAGCCGTCGTGCCGTTTCGCGCCATACGGCGAAAAGACGGCAGGGGACACGATCTGTTTCTGGAGCCGCCCTGGGAGGATTTTCCCGGTGATGATTTGCTGGCAAATACCCAACGAGTAAATGACCTGGTGGAGAGATGGGTGCGTGAAACCCCGGAGCAATACATGTGGATCCATCGCCGTTTTCGCACCCGCCCCCAGCGCTCTGACCCCCGGCTCTATCCGGTGGATTGAATGAGCCGCAAGCAGCCGCCCCAAACCACTTTCGCTGAAAGCAAGGAACTCTACCTGCGCTTGCTGGGCTATGTGCGGCCCTACTGGCTGGTGTTTGTGCTGGCGATCCTGTTCACGGTTTTTTTGGCCGCTACCGAACCCGCCATTCCCTATCTGATGCAACCATTAATGGATAAGGCATTCGTGGAGCGTGACCAGCAGTATATGTTCTGGATGCCCATCGCCCTGCTGTTGCTGTATGTGGCGAGGGGTATCTTTGGTTTCATTAGCCGGGTGGCATTTCAGTGGGTGGGTGGCAAGGTGGTGCTGGATCTGCGGCGGGAAATGTTCGAGCGCATTCTGACCCTGCCGACCGCTTATTTCGACGCTCATGCCACGGGTAATCTGATCGCCAAGATCACCTATGATGTCACCCAGGTGACCACCGCCGCCACCCGGGTGCTGGTTGTCTTGCTGCGGGACTCCCTTTCCGTGATGGGTCTGCTGGGCTTTATGCTGTATCTGAACTGGCGTTTTACCCTGGTGGTGTCTGTACTGTTACCGGTGATGCTGGTGTTCGTGCGCTTCATTGCCGGACGCATGCGCCGTTCCAGCCGCGAACTGCAGGAAACCATGGGAGAAATGACCCATGCCCTTGAAGAAGCCACCCGGGGCAACAAGATTGTCAAGGTCTATGGCGGCGAGACGTCCGAGCGCAAGCGCTTCCACAAGCTGGCCAACTGGGTGCGGCGCTATCGCTTCAAGCTGAAGGTAGCGGACGCCACCAGCGCCCCCATCGTCGAGTTTATCGGCGCCATCATGATCGCCCTGCTCATCTATCTGGGAACCGGCCAGTTTGGTGGGGAACCCATGACGGTTGGGGAGTTCACGGCCTTTTTTACCGCCATGGGGCTGCTGTTCCCCCCCATCAAGCGCTTGACCGCCATCAACCAGCCATTGCAGACGGGGCTGGCTGGTGCCGAATCCGTGTTCCGCCTTATCGATGAAAAGCCGGAAGTGGATACCGGCGTCAGGGAACTGGGCGAAGTGCAAGGGCGGATCTGCTTCGAAAATGTCAGCTTTTGTTATGCACAGGCGGAGAACGACGCCTTGAGTGACATCAGTTTTACTGTAGAGCCGGGACAAAGTGTGGCGCTGGTCGGGCCATCCGGCAGCGGCAAGACCACCATTGCGGCGTTGATCCCCCGTTTCTATGAGCCAACATCCGGGCGCATTACCCTGGATGGCATTCCCCTTGGCGAGATCCGGCTGCGCAGCTTGCGCGACTGTATCGCCTATGTGGGCCAGGAATCTGTGCTGTTCAATGATACCGTGGCAGCCAACATCTCCTATGGGCTGAGACAGGCGCCGAGTCAGGAACAGCTCGAAGCAGCGGCGAAAGCCGCCCATGCGCTGGCTTTTATTCAGGAATTGCCCCAGGGATTTAGTACAATGGTGGGTGAAGACGGGGTGCGCCTGTCAGGTGGCCAGCGGCAACGTATCGCCATCGCCCGAGCGTTGCTCCGGGATGCGCCGATACTGATACTGGACGAAGCGACCTCCGCGCTGGATACAGCGTCGGAACGCCATGTGCAGGCGGCATTGCACAATCTGACCGCAAACCGCAGCACTCTGGTCATCGCCCATCGCCTGTCCACCATAGAAAACACCGACCGCATACTGGTGGTCAATCGGGGATGTATTGTCGAGACAGGTACCCATGCCGAACTTATTGAACGAAATGGTGAATATGCAGATTTGTACAACAATCAAATTGTTCTGCAGCGTGAAGGAAATCCATGAGTGATAACGATGACATGAAACCACCCGTCGGGGAAGGGGAACTGGATTTTTCCGGCAAATATTCCAGGCAGAAGGCGGATGAGTATTTTGCAAAGCACCAAAGTACGTTCGGGCGGCGGCTGTCCAACTATTGGGAGCACCATATGGCCCGCCGGGCTTTACGAATGGCAGGCAATCCGTCCTCGGTTCTGGATTTGCCCTGTGGCGCGGGCCGCTTCTGGGATTTGCTGGCGGAAGATCCCCGGCGTGAGCTGTATGCTGCGGATTACAGCGAAGGGATGCTGGCGGTGGCCAAGCAGCTGCAGCCTGCGGAGATTGCCTCCCGCTTCCAGGTATTCCAGACTTCCGCCTTTGATATAAAGATGGAAGATGCTGCCGTCGATGGCATTCTCTGTATGCGCCTGTTGCACCATATCGGGGAGCGGGAAGACCGCATGCGCATCTACCGGGAGTTCCGTCGCGTGACGCGCGACAGCGTTTGCATTTCCTTGTGGGTGGATGGCAACTACAAGGCCTGGCGGCGTTTGAAGCTGGAGCAAGACAGAAATAGCGGAAAAAAACCCCGCAAGCGCAAAACGGACTTCCAGAACCGCTTTATCCATCCCCGGAAAGAGCTGGAACAGGAATTTGCCGAAGCGGGCTTTGCCGTGGCGGGCAAGGTGGATTTCCTGCCGGGCCACTCCCTGTGGCGCACCTATGTGCTGCGCAAGGCGGGACAACAGTGAAGGTAATCAGCGCGGAGCAACACGAACGACTGGTGGCCGGCGCCAGGGTGCTCGAAGAACAATCCTTCGGCGTCAAGGTCTGGCTGCTGCCGGATCGGCGGGTGGTAAAAGTGTTCCGGCTCAAACGTCCCCTGAGCTCCGGCAGGCTATATCCCTACAATACCCGTTTCGCCAACAATGCACGGCGCTTGCGGGCCAGAGGCGTGTCCGCGCCGAACATCCTGGAGACCTATTACTGCCCGGACATCCAGCGTCATGGTGTGGTGTATGATCTGCTGGAAGGCACGACATTTTATGCTTTGCTGGCAAAGGCGGAGGATGAAACCCTGTTTCGCACCTTTGCCCGCTTTCTCGGGGAATTGCACGAGAAAGGCATCTATTTTCGTTCGGTGCATCCGGGCAATGTGTTGCTGAAAGAGGATGGCGGCATGGGTCTGATCGATATTCAGGATGTCCGCTTCTGGCCCTGGCAGCTGGGGAAGAAAACCCGGGCGAGAAATTTCCGCCATCTGTACAACAGTGACTACAACAGCCTGGCGATGCGTGAGTTTGGCTTTGAGCGCTTTGTCGATCTCTATCTGCAGGAGCTGCCCTGCAGCGAGGCGTACCGGCAAAGCCTGAAGCCGTTGATTTTGGAATGGGACAAGGCCTGGGAGCGCAGAAAGCAGGATTCTGCCGTATCCTGAGCCTTGGCAGCCACGACCCAGCGGGTTGTGGCATTTGATTTGGATGGGAAATGATGAGAAAACACAGTTTGATTTTCGTGGTGGGCGGTTGCCTGCTGCTGGCAAGCATGGCGGTGGCCGGGCAACGCAGCCCTGAACCGCTCAAGACGCTCTCGCCGGAAACCGGGGCAGCGATGGAATTCAAGCTCTCCTATGAGTCTTTTTCCGGCGTGGAACTGGATGAAGTTGAGGATTTTGATGGCTGGACCACCATGGCGGAGGTTTCCCTGCCCTTTATGGACAGGTTCCGGATCCGTTTCAGCTACCCGTTTAATACCGAAGGCGACGCCACGGTGAAATCCGGTCATTACACCATGCCGGGTGAATCCATCGATATCGACGGCAATGGTGGCGTGTTTGATTTCATGACCCTTACCTTCGAGCATCAGCTGCAAAGCTTGGACGATGCCGGTTACGGCCTGGCCTATTACCTGGGCGCTGGCGCGGTTCCGGAGCGTCTGGAGACGACCCTGGCGCGCCCAGGCACTGGTTATGACGCCATCAACCATACGGGCACGGTGTTTCTTGCCGGAATAAGAATGGATCGGCGGCACGGCTTTGGCCACGGCATTACCAACCTGGGGCTGCGCTACTATGGCAGTTCGGATGATCTGAACCCCGGTTCCAGCGACCAGTTTGTCGTCGCCGACCTGAAGGCGGCGATCCTGTTCAATCCCTGGGGTGCGGTGCATCCTGTGCTGGAGCTGACCTATCTGGGGGATTTTTCCGACATGAACCAGCTTACCCTGTATCCCGGCCTGGTATTGCCCCTGGGCAAGAGCATCGACCTGAAAGCCGGGGCGGCAATTGGCCTGGGGGGTAACGGCAGCGAGTTTGGCGGCCATGCCCAGGCCGTCTTTCGTTTCTTCTAGCCCGCAGGTTTTCGTGCGCGAGCTTCCTGATTTTTCCGTAGCGAGAGTGCTGGTTGCCGGCGACCTGATGCTGGATCGCTACTGGCACGGCGTTACGGAGCGTATTTCGCCGGAAGCGCCGGTGCCCGTGGTGCATGTGCGGGATGAGGAAGGCCGCGCTGGCGGCAGCGGCAATGTGGCGGTGAATATCGCCGCCCTGGGCGGCCAGGTGTCCCTGCTGGGACTGGTGGGAGAGGATGCTGCCGCCGATCGCCTGGAGGCAGGTCTGCGGCAGGCGGGGGTGCAGACACAGTTATTCCGCGAGCCTGCCTATCCTACCATCACCAAGCTGCGGGTCATCAGCCGCCATCAGCAGCTCATCCGGCTGGACTTCGAAGACGGTTTTCCCGATTACGATCCCGCCGAGATGCTGCATCGCTTCGAGGCGCTGCTGAAAGGGCATGACGTAGTGGTGCTGTCCGATTACGGCAAAGGCACCCTGGCGCACCCCCAGGCATGGATAGCGCTGGCCCGGGAAGCGGGCGTCCCCGTGCTCATCGACCCCAAGGGGCGGGATTTCAGCCGCTACCAGGGAGCCAGCCTGATTACGCCGAATCTATCCGAATTCGAGACTGCGGCCGGTTGTTGCAGTACGCAGAAAGAACTGGAAACCGCCGCCCGCAAGCTCATTGGTGACTGCGGCCTGGAGCATCTGCTCATCACCCGGGGAGAGCAGGGCATGAGCCTGATGAATGCTGCCGGGGATGTACATCACCTGCCCACCCGCGCCCAGGAGGTTTTCGATGTCACGGGCGCCGGCGACACCGTTATTGCCACCCTCGCATTGGCCCTGGCCGCAGGGCAGTCCATGGAGGCGGCCACGGCCCTGGCCAACCTGGCGGCGGGCATCGTGGTGGGCAAGCTGGGCACCGCCAGCATCAGTGCCGCAGAGCTGACCCAAGGGCTGCAGGAGCAGCGCCTGGCAGAGCATGGCGTGGTTACGGAAGACCGCCTCGCGGATCTTGTAGCCGCCGCCCGTCATCGGGGTGAGCGCATCGTATTCACCAATGGTTGTTTCGATCTGTTGCATGCCGGTCATGTCACCTACCTGGAGCAGGCCAGCCGCCTGGGGGATCGCCTCATCGTGGCGGTGAACGTGGACGAGACCGTGCGTCAGCTCAAGGGTCCGGAACGACCGGTCAACCCCCTTGTTAACCGCATGCATGTGCTGGCGGCCCTGGGCTTTGTCGATTGGGTGGTGCCTTTCGCCGAAGAAACCCCCGAACGCCTTATCTGCTGCCTGCGGCCCGATCTGCTGGTGAAGGGTGGCGACAATGATCCGGATGCGATTCCCGGCGCTTCCTGTGTGCGCGAAGCCGGGGGTGAGGTACGGGTGTTGAGCTATATCGATGGTGTTTCCACCACCTCCATCGTGGACAGCATCAAACAGGGTTCGTGAGTACGCACCAGCCGGATTTGCTGATCTTTGGCGGCGGTATCGCCGGACTCTGGACATTGCTGCGGGCGCGCCGGGCGGGATACCAGGCGCTGTTGCTGGAATCCACCGCGCTCGGCGGGCTGCAATCCATCGCCTCCCAGGGCATTATTCACGGTGGAACCAAATACGCCCTCAAGGGTGGCGTCGGTAAATCCACCCAGGCCATTGCTGGTATGCCCGGCATATGGCGGGACGCCCTGGCGGGAAGGGGAGATGTGGATCTGTCTGCCGCAAGGGTGCTTTCTCCGCATCAACATCTGTGGTCCAGTGGCGGCATCCGCTCTTCCCTGGCCGGCGTATTCGCCAGCAAACTCATGCAGGGCAAGGTTGCCTCCCTTGCGAGGGCGCAGTTTCCTCCTCCGTTTGATGTGCCGGGTTTTCATGGCAGACTGTATGAGCTGCAGGAGCCGGTAGTGGACGTGTCCTCTTTGCTGCGGGTGATGATGGAACAGGCGTTGCCCGCCTGTTACCGCTATGACCCGAAAAAATTGCAAGTCGAAGATGGCGGCCTGCAAATCGGGCAACTGCGTCTGCAGCCCCGGCGGGTGCTGCTGGCGGCGGGAGAGGGCAATGCAGGATTGCTGGAGCGCTGGGGGATGGAGCTTCCCCAAATGCAAAAAAGACCCCTGCACATGGTGATGCTGAAAGGACTCTTGCCCGCCATGTATGCCCATTGCCTGGGAGCCAGCGCCATTCCCCGTCTCACCATCACCAGCTACCCCCTGGGGGATGATGAAATGCTCTGGTATCTGGGCGGACAATTGGCGGAAGAAGGTGTGACGCGCACCCCGGCGGAACAGATCGCCGTGGCGAAATCCGAGCTGGCAAAGCTCCTGCCCTGGATGGATTTTTCCCGCCTGGGTTGGGCCACCCTGGAAATCAGCCGCGCCGAAGTGGCCTCGCCGGGGGGCAAACGTCCGGACGATTGCTATCTTGGCGGCGAGGGCCGTGTCATGGTGGCCTGGCCCACCAAACTGGCGTTTGCGCCCCGGCTGGGGGATCTGGTGCTGCAGGAGCTGGGTCAGGAAGGATTGAAACCGGAAAGAGAAGAGGCCCCCACTCTTTCCCTGCCTCATCCGCCGCTGGCGTCTCTGCCGTGGGAAAAGGTGGACACATGGAGCTGAGGGATCTTGGCGATACCGGCATTCGGATCAGTCCCCTGGGGTTGGGTACGGTGAAATTCGGGCGCAACCAGCAGGTGAAATATCCTTCCTCGTTCGAGATTCCCGATGATGATGCGGTGATGCATATTCTTGAGGTGGCCCGGGCGCTGGGCATCAACCTCCTGGATACGGCGCCCGCCTACGGTATGGCCCAGCAGCGCCTGGGCAAACTGTTGCCGGGGCAGCGCGAGGACTGGGTGATCGTTTCCAAGGTGGGGGAGATTTTCGATCAAGGCCATTCGCGCTTTGATTTCAGCCACGCCCATACCCTGGCCTCGGTGGAACAGAGCCTGCGGGAACTGAATACCGATTACCTGGACTGCGTACTGATTCATTCCGACGGGAATGATCTGCGCATCCTGGAGCAGGAAGGGGCGCTGGACGCCCTGCGTGAGTTAAAGGAGAAAGGCCTGATCCGTGCGCACGGCATGTCCTCGAAAACCGTGCCGGGCGGACTGAAGGTAGTGGAGGAAATGGATGTGGTCATGGCCACCGCCAATCTGGAATACGATGGGGAAAGGCCGGTATTGGAAGCGGCGAAACGGAAAAACAAGGGTGTGCTGGTGAAAAAAGGCTTGATGAGTGGCCATGTGCAGGGCGGGGAGAGAGTGCGCGCTTCCATGGCCCATGTGTTTTCCCTGCCGGGGGTGAGCAGCATGATCATCGGCACCATCAATGAGCAGCACCTGCGGCAGAATGTCGCCGTGGTGGATTCTCTGGCATGAGACGGCTGTATACACTGATTCTGTATCTGCTGCTGCCGGGAGTGATGGCGCGCCTGCTTTGGCGAAGCACCAAGTCGCCGGGTTACAGGCAGCGCTGGAAAGAGCGTTTTGGTTTCTGGCGGCATTCCCCGACCCCGGGCGGAATCTGGATTCATGCTGTGTCCGTGGGGGAAGTGCAGGCGGTGGAGCCTCTGGTGCGGCATCTGCGGGAGCACTATCCCCGGCTTCCCCTGACGATTACCACCTCTACGCCCACGGGTTCCGGGCGGGTGCGGCTTTTGTTCAGTGAGACCGTATTTCATGTGTACTGCCCCTACGACCTGCCTGCTGCGGTGCAGCGTTTTGTGGATAAAGTCCGGCCTTGCCTGCTGATTATGGTAGAGACGGAAATCTGGCCGAATCTACTGGCGATCTGTGAACGGCAGGGCATTCCCGCCTTGCTTGCCAATGGCCGACTTTCTGCCCGTTCTGCCAGAGGTTATGCGCGCTTGGGTGGCTTTTCCCGCAGGGTATTTGCCGGTATCAGCGCCGTGGCGGCGCAGTCCCGGGCGGATGCTGACCGCTTTGTCGAGCTGGGAGTGCCGCAGCAACGGGTGCGGGTAAGCGGCAGTATCAAGTTTGACATGCGTATCCCCGCCAGCGTCCAGGAACAGGTTCAGGTCTTGCGCCGCGCTTGGGGCGACAGGCCTGTATGGGTGGCAGCCAGCACCCATGAAGGCGAGGACGAGCAGGTGCTGACAGCGCATCGGAGGATACTGGAGAAAACACCACTGGCCTTGTTGGTGCTGGTGCCCAGGCACCCCGAGCGCTTTGGCAAGGTTGCGGCGTTGATTCAGCGCCGGGGCTTTCAAATGGCCAGACGCTCCCGGGGACAAGCTTGTGGTGAGCAGATTCAGGTGTTTCTTGGTGATACCATGGGAGAGTTGCTGGTGTTTCTGGGTGGCGCCGATGTGGCTTTTGTCGGTGGCAGTCTGGTCAGGGTTGGTGGTCACAATATGCTGGAGGCTGCGGCTCAGGGGGTGCCGGTGTTATTTGGCCCTCACGTCTTCAATTTTTCCGGCATTGCCCGTCTGCTGCGTGACAGGGAGGCGGCTGTGATGGTTCAGGACAGCGAAGTCCTGGGGCGCCAGGTGTCCGCCTGGCTGCACGATGCCAGCGAGCGTTCCCGCGTCGGCGAAAACGGGCGCCAGGTGGTGGAAGAAAACCGGGGCGCGCTACAGCGTCTCGTGGCGCTGGTGGATGAATTCCTTCCCGGACAGGTTGGGGGGGGGTCAGAAGGAAAATCCTGAAGCTTGCGGCAGCAGCTCCAGCGGAGGAAGGTCTGTCTCGAACAGATGATCCTGTACAAACTTGTCGCCACGGCGGGTGACAAGCATGGCTTCCATCACCGGTGACGTGCCCACGATCATGAACAGACGGCCGCCAGGGGAAAGAAGCCGTTCCAGGTGGTCGCTGTATTGCGACAGGGAGCCGGTAACCGCAATGGCGTCAAACCCTTCTGCCGGCAGTTCGGCGCTGAAGGCATTTCCCAGCTGCAGATGAGCATTGCCAATACCTAGCAGGGACAGTTTTTCTGTTGCTGTCTGGATAAAGGCATCATGGATATCGTAGCTGCTGACCGTATTTCCCAGGGTGGCGAGACAGGCGGTGACGAAACCGCTGCCAGTGCCGATTTCAAGAATCCGGTCTTCGGGCTGGATGGCCAAAGACTGCAGCATGCGGGCTTCCAGCCTTGGCTCCATCATCACCTGGCCGTGACCCAGCGGGATGCGCATGTCGGCAAATGCCAGGCTGCGATAGGCAAGAGGGACGAACTGCTCGCGGGGGAGATCCATCATGATGTCCAGCACCTGGTCATCCCAGACATCCCAGGGGCGGATTTGCTGGTACGCCATATTGAAATGGGCATCTTTGTCGTTGGCTGTGGTCATGTAGAATCTCGCAGAATGGACTTTGCCTGAAAGGGTAAGGGGAAATGTACCGGCAGGCAAGTTTGATCTTTGCTTCAAGGTGTTTGGGGTGGGTTATTCCCCCGCCGGGTTAAGCGTATTGCCCTCCGTTGTCTCTCCCAGAAGCTGGAGGTCTTTGTCCCGCAAGGCCACGAGCAGGGAATCCCCTGACTCATTGACCCGAAGCTCACCGTAGGCGGCCTGGCTGTAGCGTTCCGCGCTGCCTTCTTCGAAGAAAAAGGCGTTGCTGCCAATTAGCAGCCTGTCTTTGCGTACCCGGTAGTGGATGCGCAACTGGTTTTGCTCCAGCAGGTTGCCTCGGTCAAGCCCCTGGAGCTGACCGATGTTGTCTTCATCCAGGACTAGCACGAGATATCCCTGGTCAGGAGGATTGTATGGCCGCAGCTTTTGCCACTCCTGGCTGATCTTATAGTTTAGCGCCATGTAGTCTCCCTGCATCAGGGAGCGTGGGTCTACCGGAGCCAGTTCCAGCAGCAGGGTTCGACCTTCCCGCAAGAGCTGTTCCTTGCTGTAAATGTCATAGTTCACCAAAGCCAGAATCAACAGGCCAATAATCAGGAAGAGATGTTTGTTCACTTTGCAGCCCCGCTAGCGGACAGGTGCATTATCAGCAGCCGTAGCGCCAACAACAGCAGGCCACTGACTGCCAGCAACAGGGATTTGTGCAGTAGACTGATGTCGAGGAGATAGTAGTATTTTGACAGGAAGAGCAGAAGGCTGGCTACCGCCATGCCGGCGAGCAGGTGATTGCCCCGGGAAAAGGCAACCAGGGCCAGCAACAGGCTAAAGCCGATGCCTGGAATGAAAAAAGCCAGCAGGAACAAAACTGCCATGGCGGCGAGGCCGGACAGACGGAATGTCTTGATGCCTGCTTCTTTCAGCATAGTGTGCGTGACCAGGATGATAATACCCAGCGTGATAGCCCCCCGCAGCACCAATAGCTCGGGTTGCATGGAGGATTGACGGGAGAATAACAGTTGCAATAGAGAATGGAGTCCCTCACCACTTAGCTGGACGAGTGCGGTGAGGGTAATTGCCCAGGCAAGCGGGCGCAGAATCGAACCCCATCGAACGAGAACGAATTCCTTTTGCCACAGCCAGCACGCAGCTCCGCCCAGGATTGCCCCCGCCACGGGTGCCATGCCGAACTGTCCTATGAGGTAGAGCAAGGCCAGACTGGCAATGCCGGCAGACCACAGGCGATGGATGCTGTTGGGGATGCCGGCCAGCAAGACCAGCGCCAGCATCATCACCACCAGGGCGGCCACGACAGGTTGCTGAGGCAGCAGCATACTGCTGAGGCTCCAGAAAACGAGGATCTGAGCCGCCAGGCTCAAAGCCAGAGCGAACTGCATGCGGAAATCCTGGTTTTCCCTGCCCCGAAATAACAGTAACGCGATGAGGCCCAGAATGATGGCGATGCCGAGCCTGCCAGTGTTGCTTTCCAACATGCCAGAAAGCCCAGTGAACAGCACCGCCAGTATTAGCAAGGCTCCGATCCAGCCCATGAAAGCGAGCATGGCGCGCATGTACCAGGGTGTTGCAGCTGCGGTCTGCTCAGGGGCGTGCGCTCCCGTGACCAGTTTGGCCTGCTGCAGTTGCCGCCAGAGGGTTGTGTTGTCCGTGTTCATTGGCGGTGCATCTCCTCCAGTATTTTCCGCAACCACCATCCTCCGGCTGCGGACAGCCCCAGCACCAGCATGGTCAGCAATACCAGGCTGAAGACAGAATTTCTGGTCAGCAGATGCTGGGTGAAAAACACGGAAGTAGTGACAACAATGGACAATACACCACCGGTAAGGATATACAGATCCACCCGCTGTCGGCGATAAACGTAATAGATGGTACCCAACCAGATCAGCCATGCCATGATGCTTGCTGTGGATGCAGAATCCACCACCGCCTGCAGCGCCAGCAGAGTGATGCATGCACCACTGGCAGTGGCCAGTAGGCGTATGGGCCAATGTGCGTTGGCGGGAATGTGTTCCAGATCCGCCAGTTTCTGCCAGAGAACCAGTGCCAGGGTATTGATGCTGAACAGCAGCCACAGCAAATCATCTTCCCAGAACAGGCCTTGGTGCGCCCGGGCGTAGGTGATGGTGCAGAGATTGATCAGTCCCAGCCAGATGAGCCAGAGTATGCTGTTTTTTCCCAGTGCTACCCATGGGAACACCAGCAGGCTCCAGGCGAAGAACAGTTCCCAGTTGTCGGCGCCGGTCTGGTAGGTCTGGCCCACCAGGGCCAGTAGCACACCTGTCAGCAGCACTGCTCCCGCCAGGGCAGCCTGACCGGCCAGGCTAGTGCTTCCCAGACGCCAGAGGAGCAACAGGCAGACGAGAAAAGCAGCTTCTACCAGGGCAAACCTTGTAAAGCGTCCGATTCCATCCCAGTTGGCAGCAAAGAAAAAAATGATGCCGGACACCAGCAACAGGGTTCCCAGGCCAAGCAGCAGCCGGTCAAGAAACTGCAGCCAGCCGTGTTGATCCGGCAGCAGCTTGCAGGTTTTGAGTGCTGCGGCAAGTTGGCCGGAAGCTATCCGGCCCTCTTCCGCCCATTCGAGGATCTTGTGGCGGGCGTTCATCCGGGCCTTCCCTGTAGCGCTTTGACGGGACTGATGCTACCGCTGTCAGGCGGGGGCTGCAATGTGCACCGGAGCATCATCCTCCCGTAACCGGCGGAAAGAAACCGATCTCGTCCCCTTCATTGATGGGCATGTCCGCCTGGGCCATTTCCTGGTTGACCGCGGCCAGCACCAGTTCATCCTCGGCAAACACCGCCGCCCATCTTTCGCCGCGCTGCGCCAGCAGTGCTTTCAGGGAGGTGATGTTTCTGGTGCTGTCGGACAGCTCAAGCTCTTCCCCGCTGATCCCGAGGCGATCCCGCAAGCTGGCAAAATACAGCACCCTGATCATGACAGCAGCTCGCAAAAAGGCAGGAACTGCACTTTGTCGCCCGGTTGTATGGTCTGGTTCTCCGGCAGGATCACCAGGCCATTGGCCCAGGTGGTGGAGCTGAGCACGGCGGAAGAGCGGCTGGGGTGAATCTGGATCAGGTCGCTGCCATCCGCCTGTTTTTCCAGGCGGGCACGGTGGAATTCGCGGCGTTTGTCCGGTTTGCTCCATGCGAATCCGGCCGTGGCCTGTATGCTCACGGGCAGTACCTCCTTCAGCCCCGCCAGCTTGTGGATGAAAGGCCGGGCGAACAGCAGAAAGGTGACGAACAGGGACACGGGGTTGCCGGGGGTGCCAATGAAAGGCGTGTCGCCAATGTGGCCGAAAGCCACGGGCTTGCCGGGGCGAATGGCCACTTTCCACATGTTCAGTTTGCCCAGGGCTTCCACGGCGGGCTTTACATGGTCTTCCTCGCCGACGGAAACGCCGCCGGAGGCGATGACCAGATCGGACTGGCCGGCAGCATCCAGCAGGGCCTGTTTGGTGGCTTCCAGGGTGTCCTCCACCTGTCCCAGATCGATGACCTCGCAGCCCAGGGAACGCAGCATGCCGGCTACGGTGAAGATGTTGGAATTGTAGATCATGCCGGGCGCAAGGGGTTCGCCGGGCATGAGCAGTTCGTCGCCGCTGGCCAGTACGGCCACTTTGAGGCGGCGCCAGACCTGCAGCGTGCCTACGCCCACGGAGGCGGCCAGGCCCAGGTGTTGGGGCAGCAGCTGTTCCCCGGGTAGCATGATCTCCTCGCCGGCGCGGATGTCTTCTCCGGCGCGGCGGATATGTGCGCCGGGCTGGGGAACGGTGTTGATGATGACTTCATCATCCTGCTGGCAGGTCAGTTCCTGCATCACCACGGCGTCTGTGCCTTCGGGTACCGGGGCGCCGGTGAAGATGCGGGCGGCGGTTCCCGGCGCCAGCGGCTCGGGCGCCACGCCGGCGGGGATGCGTTGGGAGATTTTCAGGCAGGTTCCTTCCGCCGGCACGTCGGCGGTGCGTACCGCATAGCCGTCCATGGCGCTGTTGTCCCAGCCGGGGACGTTGATGGCGCTTTTTACCGGTGCTGCCAGCACTCTTCCCAGGGCGTCATGCAAGGTCAGGGTTTCCCTGTCCTGTATGGGTTTGGCGTGGCTGAGCAGCAGATCCACGGCTTCTTCATAGGGCTTCAGGCCGACTACGTCAGGTGTGCAGTCACAGGCGCTCATATCTATTTCTCCAGGAGACGGGGGATGAGAACGGCAAAGTTGCAGGGCCGGGTGCGGATGTCCAGCTGGGGCTGGAGGATTTTCGTCCAGGCGGTGCGGCAGGCGCCGGTGGAGCCGGGCACGCAGAACACGAAGGTGCCGTTGGCCAGCCCCGCCAGGGTGCGTGATTGCAGGGTGGATGCGCCGATTTCTTCGAAGGAGATCTGCCGGTACAGCTCGCCAAAGCCTTCTACCTGCTTGTCCAGCAGGGGGGTGACGGCTTCCGGTGTGCTGTCCCGCCCGGTGACACCGGTGCCGCCGGTGGCAATGATGACTTCCACTTCTGGATCGGCAATCCATGCAGAGAAGGCGGCGCGCATCTGGTAGATGTCGTCGGGGATGATCTTCTTGTCTACGAAAACATGGCCTGCTTCCTGAAGTGCCTCCTGCAGATAGCCGCCGGAGGTATCGGTTTCCTCGGTACGGCTGTCGGAAATGGTGAGAACGGCGATGTTCAGCGGCAGAAATTCTTCGTTGCCGTGGGTATGGCCCATGATGGTGAACTCCTACAGGTTGTAGCCAAAGGACTGACTGAATCTTGCCTGGAATTCGTCCAGAGTGAAACGGTGGTTCTGGGTGCCGGGCTGCTCGATCTTGATTGCGCCCATCAGGGAGGCGATGCGCCCGGTGGTTTCCCAGTCCCGATGGTTCTGCAGGCCGTACAGCAGACCGGCGCGATAGGCGTCGCCGCAGCCCGTGGGATCTTCCAGGGAGGCCGCTTTGGCGCTGGGGATCTCGATGGTCTTGTTGCCGGTAAAAATGCTGGAGCCTTCGCCGCCCCGGGTGACGATGATGGCGTCTACCATGCCGGCCAGTTCCTCGATGGATTTACCCGTGCGTTCCTGCATCAACCGGGCTTCGTAATCGTTGAATGCCAGCCAGGTGGCCTGTTCGGCGAAGCGCAGCAGGTCTTCTCCGTCGAACATGGGCATGCCCTGGCCGGGGTCGAACATGAAGGGTATGCCGGCTTGCGCAAACTGTTCTGCATGTTCGATCATTCCCTGGCGGCCATCGGGAGACAACAACCCCAGGGTAATGCCCGCGGCATCGCCGATCCGGTTCTGATGGGAGTAGCTCATGGCGCCGGGGTGGAAGGCGGTGATCTGGTTGTCGTCCTGATCCGTGGTGATATAGGCCTGGGCCGTGTATTCACCCTCGATTGTCCGCAGGTAGTCACGGCTGATGTTCTGGGCGTCCATCCAGCTGGCATAGGGCGCGAAGTCGGTTCCCACGGTGCCCATGGGCGCGCCGTCGCCGCCCAGCAGCTTCAGGTTGTAGGCGATGTTGCCCGCGCAGCCGCCAAACTCCCGGCGCATGTCCGGCACCAGAAAGGAAACATTCAGAATATGCACCTGTTCCGGGAGTATGTGGTTTTTGAAACGGTCGTGAAACACCATGATGGTGTCATAGGCGAAAGAGCCGCAAATCAGGGCAGGCATAGATGATCCTCAGGGATTGTTGATGAGATGGGGAAACAGCACCAGCGCCCAGACCAGCAGGAACAGGGCGATGGCGAGGAAAACAGCGGCGGAGCCGATGTCCTTGGCCTGGCCGGATAATTCATGATGTTCCGGGCCGATGCGATCCACCACCGCCTCGATGGCGGAGTTGAGCATCTCCACGATGGGCACCAGCAGCCAGCTGGCCACCAGCATGGCTTGCTCCATGCCGGTCTGGCCGAGCCACAGGCCCAGGGGAACGATCAGCAGCGAGGCGGCCACTTCCTGGCGAAAGGCGGCCTCGCTTTTGAAGCAGGAGGCAAAGCCCCGCATGGAATAGCCGAATGCCTTGATCAGGCGGGTAATGCCGGTGTTGCCCGGTTTGTTGGCGCTCATGCCCGTTCCTCCTCCTCTTCCGCTTGCCAGCGCAGATCCAGCTCCCGGGCGGCGCGTACATCGTCCAGGCGGCGCACCGGCAAGGTGTAGGGTGCTCCCCTGACCCGCTTGGCATCTGTCCTGGCTTCCTCGCGGATCTTGATCATGGCGTCGATGAATGCGTCCAGACTTTCCTTGGCTTCGGTTTCCGTGGGCTCGATCAAAAAGCATTCCGGCACCAGCAGGGGGAAATAGGTGGTGGGGGCATGGATGCCATAGTCCAGCAGGCGCTTGGCGAAGTCCATGGCGTTGATCCCCAGCTCCCTGGCTTCATTTTTCAGGGTGATGATGAATTCGTGGGTGGCGCGGCGCTGGGGATAGGCGGCGGTAAAGCCCGCATCCATGAGGCGCTTGAGCATGTAGTTGGCGTTGAGGGTGGAATAGTCCGCCACCCGCTGCATGCCTTCGGCTCCGAGCATTTTCGCATACACATAGGCGCGCAGCAGAATACCGGCATTGCCGGCGAAAGCGGACAGACGGCCAATGCTTTGCGGGCATTGTTCTTCGCTCAGCCAATGATAGTCATGACCGTCCGTTCCCACCATAGGTATGGGCAGGAAGGGTTGCAGGCGCTTGCTCACCCCCACCGGGCCGGCGCCGGGTCCGCCGCCGCCGTGGGGGGTGGAGAAGGTCTTGTGCAGATTCATGTGGATGACGTCGAAGCCCATGTCGCCGGGGCGCACCCGCCCGAGAATGGCGTTGAGGTTGGCGCCATCGTAATACAGCAGCCCGCCGGCTTCATGCACTCTGCCGGCGATTTCCTTGATGCGGCGCTCAAACACTCCCAGGGTGGAGGGGTTGGTGAGCATGATGCCTGCGGTTTGGGGGCCCAGGGCTGCTTCGAGGGCGTCCATGTCCACATCGCCATCGGCCTTGCTGGGGATCTCTCTGGCCTTGTAGCCGCACATTACTGCAGTTGCCGGATTGGTGCCGTGGGCGGCGTCGGGCACCAGGATTTCCGTGCGCCCTGTATCGCCCAGGGCGTCGTGGTAGGCGCGAATCATGGCGATGCCGGCGAACTCGCCCTGGGCGCCGGCCATGGGCGCCAGGGACACGGCGGACATGCCGGTCACTTCCTTGAGGATTTCCTGCAACTCGTACATGGTGCTGAGAAAGCCCTGGCTGTGGCTGTCCGGCGCCAGGGGGTGGCGGTTGATCAGCCCCGGCAGCATGGCCAGCGTGTTGCAGGCTCTGGGATTGTATTTCATGGTGCAGGAACCCAGGGGATAGAACTGGGTGTCGATGGAGAAGTTCTTCTGTGACAGGCGGGTGTAATGGCGCACCGCCTGCATTTCTGAAACCTCGGGCAGGCGGGGTTTGCGCTTGCGTTTGAGATCGTCGGGAATGCCGGACAGGCCGTCGTCAGCCATAGGCGCCTGGGCCTGGGCGCGGCGGCCGGATTTGGAATGTTCGAATATAAGCATGATCAGGGTCTGTGTCCGGGGTATAAGCTCATCCACAAGTCCTCAGTCGAATTTTGCCATGGTGGCGCAGGCGCCCTGGCGGCGGGAGGTGAGCACCTGCTCCATTTTCAAGCGGTACTTGTCCATGTCGCCTTGGTTGTGGTTTTCCGTGGCGCAGACCAGCAAGGCGTTACCCAGTTCGGGATAGTGTTTAGCCAGATTATAACCGCCGAGAATGTTGTGCGCCGCCAGGGTGCGCAGCACCCGCTGGGGTTCCAGGGGCAGGCGCAGTACGGTTTCGTGGAATACCGGGCCGCTGAACAGGGGTTCTATCTCGTCCAGGCTGGTGAGCTTTTCCACCAGTAGCTGCAGATTGCTGTGGCAGCGCCCGGCGATGCGAATCAGCCCGTCGGCGCCTATCAGGCTCATGTGTATGGTGGCGGCGGTGACCATCAGTCCCTGGTTGGTGCAGATGTTGGAGGTGGCCTTGGAGCGGCGGATATGCTGTTCGCGGGCTTGCAGGGTGAGGGCGAAGCCTTCCTTGCCATCCAGATCCACGGTACGGCCGATAATGCGCCCCGGCATTTGCCGCACCAAGGTTTGTTTGCTGCAGAGAAAGCCGAAATAGGGGCCGCCGGAGGACAGGGGCGCGCCCAGGGGCTGGCCGTCGCCACAGCAAATATCCGCACCCTGTTTGCCCCATTCGCCCGGCGGGCGGAGCACGGCCATGGCCAGGGGATTGACTACGGCGATGGACAATGCCGCATTGGCTCGTGCCCATTCGGTCAGGGCGTCCACGTTTTCGAGCACGCCAAAGAAATTCGGCTGGGGAACGACCAGCGCGGCAAGGTCTTGTCCGGTATGTTGCACCAGCGCCTGCAAATCCGTCTGGCCGGTGCTGCGGTCATAAGGGATTTCCACCAGTTCGATGCCCTGGTTTTTCACCAGGGTCTGTACCGTGGCGCGGTAGTGGGGGTGCAGGTTTGCGGGCACGAGAATGCGCCGGGAGCGGGACTTGCGGTTGGCGCGCACCGCCATCAGCACCGCTTCCGCGAGGGCAGATGCGCCGTCGTACAGAGAAGCGTTGGAAACGTCCATGTCCATGAGTTCGGTCATCATGCTCTGGTATTCATACAGCAACTGCAAGGTGCCTTGGCTGGCCTCGGCCTGATACGGGGTGTAGGCGGTGTAGTATTCGCCCCGGCTGGCCAACTGCCATACCGCGGCGGGGATGTGGTGATCGTAGGCGCCGGCGCCGATAAAGCACAGGGGCTGGCCGTCTTGCCTTGCCTTGCCCTGCATCAGGCGGCTGATTTCCTGCTCCCACAGGCCGGGACCAAGGCCCTGCAGCTCTCCACAGCGTAGTTCCCCGGGGATTTCGTCGAACAGCTGCTCGATGCTGTCCACGCCGATCACGTCCAGCATCTGCCACAATTCTTCTTCTGTGTGCGGAACAAAAGGCATCAGTGCTCTTCGGCTTTCACCAGGCTGGCGTAGGCTGCCGCATCCAGGAGCTCGTCGAGCTGAACGGGGTTGGAGAGCTTGAGCTTGAATATCCAGTTGTCATAGGGTGCTTCGTTGATGGCTTCCGGAGAGTCTGCCAGCAATTCGTTGGTTTCGATCACCTCGCCGTCCACGGGACTGTATACGTCCGACGCAGCTTTCACGGATTCCACCACTGCAGATTCGTCGCCGGCTTTGAGCTTGGCGCCGGTTTCGGGAAGCTCCACGAATACCAGATCTCCCAGCAGTTCCTGGGCATGGTCGGATATGCCAACGGTTACGGTGCCATCGCCTTCGTCGTGCACCCACTCGTGGGATTCGGCGTATTTCAGATTTTCCGGGATGTTGCTCATGATTGTTTCCTCAACTAAAGGCAGGGTTTGCCATTGCGTACAAAAGGGGGCTTGACCAGCACCAGCGGCAGCTTCCTGCCGCGTATGTCCACGCTGATCTGATCACCTGCATCAGCGTCGATGCGTGCCAGGCCGATAGTGCGCTCCAAGGTGGGGGAGAACCCGCCGGAGGTGATCTCGCCCACTTTCCGTTCGCCATCGTACAGCTTTTGCTGGTTGCGTAAAACGCCTTTGCCTTCCAGCAGTACGCCGGTGAACCGGGGCAGCCTGCCACCGGCTTTTTGCGTAACCAGGGCGCTGCGGCCAATGAAATCCCGGTTGAGATCGCTCAGGGCCACAGTCCAGGCGAGGCCGGATTCGAGGGGGGAGCAGTTTTCATCCATGTCTGCGCCATACAGGTTCATGCCCGCTTCCAGGCGCAAGGTGTCTCTTGCTCCCAAACCACAGGGACGAGCGCCTGCCAGCGCCAGGGCATTCCACAGCGCCACCACCTGGCCGGTCGGCAGCAGGATTTCAAAGCCGTCCTCGCCGGTATAGCCGGTGCGTCCGGCAAACCAGTCGCCGTGACTTGCGGCACTGAAAGGCTTCAGGTTTTCTGCGGTCTCGCGCAGTGCGTCCGGCAGCAGGGGCAGGACTTTTGTCCTGGCGTTCGGGCCTTGTATGGCAATCATCCCCAGATCCCGCCGGGGCTGTATCTGTACCTCCCTGCCCCGGGTTTGGCGTTCCATCCAGGCGATATCCTTTTTCGTGGTGGCGGCGTTGACTACCATGCGAAACCAGTCCTTGCACATAAAATAAATGACAAGGTCATCGATGACACCGCCATTTTCCTTTAACATGCAGGAATACAATGCTTTTCCCCGAGCTTTGAGTTTACCTACATCGTTGGCCAGGAGGTGGCGCAGGAAATCCTTTGCTTCAGGGCCGCGAATGTCCACGGCAGTCATGTGGCAGACATCGAACATGCCCGCATCGTGGCGCACGGCGTGGTGTTCCTCGATCTGTGAACCATAGTGGATCGGCATGTCCCAGCCGCCGAAAGGCGCCATGCGGGCGCCCATGTCGCGGTGCGTCTGGTTGAGGATGGTCTTTTGTTCCACGGGGTTCTCCAATCTGGTTCTGGATTCCCGCCCCTCTGTCCCGGTACCTGAGAGTTTGAATCCGGTACTGCCGAATCCTGCCCCGTCGGTGGGCGGTGAAGCCGCCGCTCTCCAGAGTCAACCCGCCATCGGTGATGGCCTGCCTCGTGGTCCTGTGTGCCTGAGCGATTCCGGGCGGAATTGCGCCTTCGGCGCCAGTCATGGACTGGTCTCTCCCACGAAAGCTGGGGTTTGAAGGGCAATGGTACAGATTCATCTTGAGATTGCCAAGTTTGCCTGAACAGAAC
>JALWMK010000169.1 GCA_027083925.1 Sedimenticola sp.
TATCGCTGTAAAAAGAACCCCGGATGATGAAATTACCGGAGTTCCATTTGGGTGAAACCTGGGAATGTACCAACTAACGGCATTCCCCGATAGAACCCACTGCGCAGCGGCGGCCGTCAGTCCAGATGGCATTGTCAAACTTTGCCTTGATCAGGATTGCACCGCTCAGATTTGCCCCCCGCAAATTGGCGCCACTGAGGTCGGCATCCAACAGGTTGGTATCCATCAGGTTTGCCATTGTCAGATTTGCTTCCCGGAAATTGACACCATGCAGATGCGCACCCTGCATATTCGCCAGCATTAAATTGGCGCCTTTGAGGCTGGCCAGTTGCAAAATGGCATAGGACAAATTCGCTCTTTGTAAATTGGCATTGTCCAGCCGCATCGAAGCCATGGAGGCATTATGCATATCAACGCCAGGCGCCTGCAATCCGACACGCACTGCCCAGGAACATTGGGCATCCGGCTCAAGTTTACACAGGGTGTTGATATCTTTTAATGTACTGATATCTTCTGTCCAGGCATAACTTGTGGTTACGCCACCAATAATCAGAGCCAGAGCGATCAGAAATCGCCAGTGACGATGAGTGTATATCGACATCTTACTTTCCCCTAAATCTATTTCGTTGAAATGATATGTGGCTGCAAGCACCCAAATGAGATCTCCCTTGTGCTACATTGGAACACAAGCCACACAAACAAAATGCAGCTAATGGCTACATAAAAAAACTATAGCAGAAATATTTCTCCCCGGCACAGCTACTTTCCGAACAATGAAGAGAAACTCCCACAGGCGGGCACTCCATGCCAGAGCTTGAATAACGCAGAAAAGCCCCCATTTTCGAATTGTTCGAGTGATGTCCCTGACAATAGGAGAAACCGATCCGTGACGGATGTACAAAAATTGGAAATTGACCGATATCGTAGCGAAATAACAGATAACGTGCAGAAACTGGTTGACAAGTATCTACAAATTTCAGGTTGGGATATTCCCGAAATCGATGAAAAAAAGACGATGGGCTACATCCTTCAGGTATTCAGGGAAACTCTTGATGGCATCGAGAAGGACTGGAAAGCCCACAACAGCCCTTAGTTACCCAGGGGTTTTTCGGGTAGCCCGGATCTGACCAACCCCAAACAGCCGCTGAAAATTAATGGCTGTCTGCACTGCTAGCTCTTTTGCCTCCATGCCACGCAGTTCTGCAATGGTCTCGGCAACTCGATACAGATATTTTGGCTCATTCGGCTTGCCGCGATAAGGGGTCGGGGCCAAATAGGGTGCGTCAGTTTCGATCAGTAATCTATCCAGCGGAACCCTGGCAGCCACATCACGCAATTTCCCGGCATTCTTGAATGTAACGATGCCGGAAAAGGAAATATAAAACCCCATCTCCAGTCCGGCGCTGGCCATATCCCAATTCTCGGTAAAACAATGCAGTACCCCACCTGCCTGCTCTGCCTTTTCTTCCGCCATGATTTCTAGTGTTTCCCGGCGAGCGTCACGGGTATGAACAATAAGCGGTTTGCCGGCTTCAACGGCGGCCTGAATATGGGTGCGGAAACGCTTGCGCTGCCAATCCAGATCACCCTGACTGCGATAGAAGTCCAACCCGGTTTCGCCAATCGCAACATTGCGCGGATGAGCGGCCAGCGCCACCAGGTCTGCCACACCTGGTTCCTGGCGATCAAAATCATTTGGGTGCACGCCTACAGAGATGGAGATATCCTCATAGGGCAAGACCAGGGCCAACATCTCCGGATAGCTTTCCAGATCAATGCTCACACACAGCATGTGCCCCACACCGGCATCCCTGGTGTGTTGCATGAAGTTTGAAAAATCATTTTGATACAGCGAAAGATCCACCCGATCCAGGTGGCAGTGAGAATCAATCAGCACTACATGGTATCCGTGGGTTTATCCAGTTCCAGCATACCCGCAAGATGTATTTCGATCTTGTTGCGCGTGGCCCCCTCATCATGAGGACCAAACTGCACACCAATTCCTGCAGTACGATTCCCCATTGCGCCGACAGGCGTTATCCAAATCACCCTTCCCGCAACAGGAACACGCTCTGCATCATCCATAAGATT
>JALWMK010000170.1 GCA_027083925.1 Sedimenticola sp.
CCGCCCCAACACGAGCACATCGGTGTGTTGCTCGGCATTGGCGACATTGAGCACCTCGCCGCCCCAGCGAACCTGTTTTCCGCTATAGGCATCGGGTGCTTGCTGAACCTGCCGGGCAAAGATGGTTTCCGCTGGCGCTTCGGCAATCGTCCGGGGAAGATTGGAAGCACAACCCGCCAACCACAGGGAAACCACGCTAATATATAGAAACTTCTTCATATCATGAATATTAGCGCAAATGAATAAAGCCTGCTGGGTCTATAAAAGTAGCAAGAAAGACGAGATGTATCTGTATCTGGCCAAAGAGGACGATTTTTCCGGGGTGCCGGAGCTGCTCATGGCGAGGTTCGGCCAGCCGAGCCTGGTGATGCAGCTGGAGCTGCACGAAACACGGCCACTGGCCCGGGTGGAGGCGGCCAAAGTGCTGCAGCAGCTGAAAGAAGAAGGTTATTATCTGCAAATGCCGCCAAATCTTCGGCCTGACATTTATCATGGCAACGAAGATTGAGAATTAACCCCGGGGGGATAGTGCGCTGCGTCAGAATGACTAAGACAAACAGTAACAAAGCCTCACTCAGCGGCCTCTGGATGGTGGTCGCTGTGAAGAACCGGCCTGACGACAGGTACGGGCCAGCCGCCTGATCAGTTCTGCTCGCGGCGCGCCTTTTTCCTTTCGTGTTCCTTGAGGATTTTTTTGCGCAGGCGAATGGCGCTGGGGGTGATTTCCACCAGCTCGTCATCTTCGATGAATTCCAGCGCCTGCTCCAGAGAGAAAACCACGGGTGGGGTCAGAATCAGTGATTCATCTTTACCCGAAGCACGCACGTTGGTCAGCTGCTTGCCTTTGGTGGGATTGACCGTCAGATCATTGTCTCGGGAATGCAGGCCGATGATCTGCCCCTCATACACATCCTGCGCGTGCTCCACGAACAGCTTTCCCCGCTCCTGCAAATTAAACAGGGCATAGGCCAGGGCTTTGCCCATGCTGTTGGAAATCAGCACACCGTTGCTGCGCGGCGCGATGCCGCCCTGCTGGGCCGGGCCATAGTGATCGAAAACATGGTACATCAGACCCGTGCCGGAAGTACTGGTCATGAATTCTGTCTGAAACCCGATCAATCCGCGGGAAGGAATAATATAGTCCAGGCGTACGCGGCCTTTGCCATCCGGGGTCATGTCCTTGAGTTGCCCCTTGCGGGCGCCCAATGCCTCCATCATGACGCCCTGGTGCTGCTCTTCCACATCCACGGTCAGCTGCTCATAGGGTTCACAGACTTCACCATCGATTTCGCGAAAAATAACCTCGGGGCGGGAAACCGCCAGCTCGAAACCTTCGCGGCGCATATTCTCCAGCAAAATGGAAAGATGCAGCTCGCCACGACCGGAAACCTTGAATTTTTCCGGATCCGTGCCCTCTTCCACCCGCAAGGCTACGTTAGCGATCAGCTCGCGCTCCAGGCGCTCCTTGAGCTGCCGGGAAGTCAGGTATTTTCCTTCCTTGCCAGCAAAAGGCGAGGTATTGACCTGAAAGGTCATGGATACCGTGGGCTCATCCACGGTCAGCAGCGGCAGGGCTTCGACCTGTTCCGGGTCGCACAGGGTATCCGACACGTTGGGCGCCTCGATACCCGTGATGGCGATGATATCGCCAGCGCTTGCCTCCTGTACTTCGTGACGCTGCAAGCCCATATAACCATAAACCAGCCCGATCCTGGCCTTGTGTTGTTCACCATCGTATTTGCGCACCACGACCTGCTGATTGGGCCGCACCTTCCCCCGGGTAATTCTGCCAACAGCAATCGCTCCTACATAGCTGCTGTAGTCCAGATTGGAAACCTGCATCAGGAAAGAGCCGTAAGGATCAACATCCGGCGCGGGGCAATTGTCGACAATGGCCTGGAACAGGGGTGTCATATCACCCTCGTGCACATCGCTATCACCGGCAGCGTAGCCATTGATGGCTGAGGCGTAGATGACGGGGAAGTCTAGCTGCTCGTCGGTCGCGCCCAGGCGGTCGAACAGATCGAACACCTGGTCGATGGCCCAGTCCGGGCGGGCGCCGTCACGGTCGATCTTGTTCACCACCACAATCGGGCGCAGTCCGTGTTCGAAGGCCTTCTGGGTAACAAAGCGCGTCTGTGGCATGGGGCCTTCCACGGCATCCACCAGCAGCAGCACCGAATCCACCATGGACAGCACCCGCTCTACCTCGCCGCCAAAGTCTGCATGGCCGGGCGTATCCACGATATTGATGCGGCAGTCATTCCAGTTGATCGCCGTGTTCTTGGAGAGGATGGTAATGCCCCGCTCCTTTTCCAGGTCGTTGGAATCCATGACCCGTTCCACTTCACCGAAGCGCTCGCCAAGCGTACCGGACTGTTTCAGCAGCTCATCAACAAGGGTGGTTTTGCCATGGTCAACATGGGCGATGATAGCGATATTGCGGAGATTGGTAGTCACAGTTTGCAGGCCGGATACGGGAAAGGGGGCGGATTATACCCTGAATCCCGGATTGCTTCCCAAAAAAACAGGGGGCGAACAGCCCCCTGCGTGAGGAAGGGTACGGCTACGCTAGATAGGACAAACCGCAGGCGAATCTACGGTGACGTTCAAGGAGCCACCACTCGCTACGCTGAACCCGGGAAAGAGCTGCACTATGCCACCAGTGGAAGTCTCCAGGCCCAGCACTCCACCGTCAGCCACGGCAAAGGTTCCGCCAGCAAAAACAGCCTTTCGCGCCTGATAAGTTGCGGCAGAGGCCACCGAACCCTCGTCCAGCATCCAGTAATCCTTGCATGAACCCAAAGGTGGCGGCTGATAGTCGAAGCAGACCATCAGGCCGTTTTGCAGCCCTGCAGGGCTGGCGGTATTCAAATACGCCATTGCACGCTCTCCGCCAGGAGCCTCTATCCCCAAGGTGGCCAGGGCAGGCAGCGCTGCCGGATCCAGATTGTCAAAAGCCAGGATGATTTCAGGGTTCCCTGGATCATTGTTCACCGTGCTGTTGACGACAATCTGGAAATCCCCTAGTGGAACACCACTGTCCCACACTTCCGGGCCATCATACTCGATAACAGAAACGTCCGGGCCAGCCGTGGCCAGGCTTATGCCTCTTTTCTGCCCGCTCACTGTCCCGTCGTCATAAACGATTTCCAGATCACTCCAGAGCATCGCTACCAGGTTGTTCGGCAGGGCGCTGTCTGGAATGGCCTGAGGAGTCCAGGGCGCACCACCATAATTGCTGTCCCCGTCAAACATTACAAAACCATCATCAGAGAAAGATATTCCGGAATACTCCACTCCATAGAAACTCACGGGATTCTGGCCAGTAAAAGCCGTCCAGAGCCTGGTGTCCCCAGCAATCGAAGATATCGGAAGAATGCCAAAACCCTCCAGGTCGGCATAGCCTCCAAATCCGGTGTCACAGGCGGGGTCATTTGCGCTGGTAGTGACCAAATAGCTGCCGCTTGGCTCAGACGGCGGGCGAAAAGACAACGCCACGGGAAACGTCTGGGTAACGCCTGCAGAAGGCGTAAGCGTAATCTGGCCAAATCCCCAGTCCGGCGTCGGTAGCAGTACCGCCTGCGCTGTCACCACGATGTCCTGGGTGGCGCCAGGCATGATACTGAAGCTCGATGGAGATACGCTCAGCTTCCAGCCTGGCGGGTTGGTCACGGAAACGCTCCAGTCAACCGTCGCTGCTGCCACACTGGTCAGGGTACGGGTCCAGCTGCAACGCCCCGCACAGACACCGTTGCCAAAGCTGGCCAGGTTCAGCTGTTCCGGACTACCATCGCCAGCCGGATCTGCTCCGATATAGTCTGCTTCTGTCTCATCCAGCACCAGGCCAATGGTATTGGCGGCAACAGCACCCAGATCCACCACACCGCCTCCCAGATCAAAGGGGTCTGCCGGTGTTATGCCATCTTCTTTCCGCACCCCGGTGATTACGCCGGTACTCATCAGTGCTGATTGTATTTCCGCGGGGGACCAGTCAGGATACAACCCCTTGAGCAAAGCACCGGCACCGGCCACATGGGGACTGGCCATGGAGGTGCCGCTTATAAAGCCCCATTCGGCCGGGGAAGGATCATCCACACCGATTGCTGCAAGAATGTTTACACCAGGCGCGGCCACATCCGGCTTGATGATCCCTTTCAACGCACGGTTGGCGCCCCGGGAGCTGAAATCGGCCATGATGTCCGCTGCCGCGATCTTGCTGATTTTCGTTGTTCCCGCAATGCTCGCCGTTTGACCGGCTCCCGAATCCAGCCAGGTACGCAGCAGGTCTGCATTGGCAACCCCAAGGTGAACTGCGGGAATGCTGTGTTCATCGGCATTCACCGATTCCCCCTGGTCCGCCGTATTCGCCAATACAAATCCACCCGCGCCGCCTGCCGCAACATTGGCGCTTTTTTCCACCCTGGCATTGGTTCCCCGGTCGCAAACAACGATTTCGTTATTGGTCCATGTGTTGGCGGGATAGGGATCCAGACAAAGAGGGTCATTGGGAGCAAAGTCCTTTGCATGCACGATTGGTGCAGGACCATATCCGCCGGTAATGCTTTGCCCCGCCAGTTCGGCAGGAGGCTCGAACCCGCCCCCTGACATGGAAACCAGCGCATTCTCAAAAATCCTGTCATGGGTAGATGCGCCAACAGCAGTCAGCCAGGGAGCATCCGCCGGCGAACCAACAGTATTCGCGCCAGGGCCGGCATTTCCTGCAGAAGTCGCTACAAAAATCCCCGCAGCGCGGGCATTGCGAAAGCCCACGCTATCAAAATCATTCCAGACATCGGAAGGCATGGGGGATCCAATGGAATAATTGATTACATCAACCCCGTCCGCAATTGCATGGTCGATTGCGGCAGTCAGCCCGGCAAGGCTGCAACATGCCGCGTAAGCAATAATGTTGGCATGAGGGGCGACCCCCGAAATAGCAGCGGAAACACTGACAGTCGGGGCATCCACACTGATGTCAATATGATTGCCCGCAGCAGTGCTGGCGGTATGGGATCCATGACCATCATCGTCCCTGGGATCAGCGCCATTGGCATCGCCATCGTAGCCACGCGCACCAATGAGTTTGTCATTGCAAGAAAAGGTCGCGTCATAACTGGCGTCAGCAGGATCACACACGCCGACATAGTTGCCGGCTCCCCGGGGGTTGTCGTGATCATAGCCGTCTCCTCCGACATCGGCGAAGGAGGGATTGGAAGGGTTGATGCCGGTATCGATGACGCCAACGACAATGCCCTCGCCCTGGTTGGCGGGAAAAGCCGAACCATTCCAGACATCAGGCGCGCCGATCCATGCAGGGCCGGCATCGGTATGCAGCTCACGACGCACATCGCGCTGCACATAGGCCACTTCTGGCAGGCCTTTGATTTTTTTCGCCTCCGCAGGGGTCAACCGCATGGCCATGCCGTTATTCCCATAGAAATACTCATGGACAACATCCACATCTCGACCGGCAACCTGATTGATAGCGTTTCTGGCCGCCTGATGGCGCCTCGCCAGATAGGATTTGTACGCAACGGCTTCGACAGACTGTGCGTCCAGCTTTGACGTGCCAGCCACTTCCGGGTTGGTAGCGCTGAGCCCCTGCACACCCCCGCGATAACTTGCAATAGCAGCATCTGTGAGGCGCACCAGATACAAGGCCTTTTCAACCGCCTGCAAAGAACCGGGTTTCACCGCCAGCGAGGGGCTTTTGACCTCCCTGATGTCCTGCGCACCTATACCTTGAAAGCCAGCGGCAAACACCGATCCGGAACACAAAGCAAGCCCGAGAATCACAGCGCCCGACCGAAAAAAACTGTTACTCCAAACTGTGGCGCCCATAGCCAAATACCCCCTTGCGATTATTATTCAGGTCGTAGACTAACGCAATGGATACCCGGCATGCAAATCAGGAAAATATACATCGGGCAATCAGGCTGCCCGGATGGCTGCACAACCCCAGGCAATACAAGAATCCTGAATCCGTGGGTTCAGGAAGAATGAAAAAAATGAAAACCTGGGAAGAAGCCAGTTCGAGGAGCCGTTTGAAGAAATGCGCTTTCAGGTACGCTACAGATATTCAACGACTTAAACCACATAACCCCCAAAACAGGTTCTGAAAAGAAGCAATGCCATTGTACTGTAACAATTCTGTAACAATATCCACAGTTTCTGTGGATAACTTTGTGCATAAACTTTGGGCAGAACAGGTAAATGCCGTAAACAATGGCACGAAGATTACATTGTACAAATTTTATACAATTTATTTATTGTTTAATATCATGTAGTTAGAGAAAATACGGGATTGTGGGAAAATACATGAAAAAAAAATGGGTTTCGCTCCACTCGCTTTTCTCCAGTGTGAATAAGAGAGTGCAGGAATACCCTATTTCGCAGCTGAAACTGCCTTGGAACCACTGCAATCCCAAGCAAAAGTACAGTCCAGTGCCGAGAGCACGGTTACCAATCCCGTTTCACCATCAGCCAGTATCATGGAAATCGGTGTTCTGCCACCAAAACGTCTCTGCCCCTGATGAATCCAGCGTCCGGACATCTTGGGATTCATGGGATAGGCAGTACGCAAGGCATCTGCGATATGCAGCAGGTACTGGGCGCGGCGCAGCACATCAGGATGATTGGGAAACACAGCCTTGCCATTGTGAAAAGCGGCAAAATTGCGCGTTTTCACCGTATCCGGCATGGCAAGAATCTGGTGCATGGTTTTGTTGTCCAGTTTCCATTGGTTCAGCAGATGCATGACCGCACGGGTGATGTCTGCCATTGCCTGCCGCTGTTTGTCGTCGCTCATCTGTCCTGCTCCACAAAGGATTGCCCCTAATAACTCAGCATTTTACTTGGTTATTGGCCGGATTACCAGTAACAGGGGATAACCTGCTATCGGAAAAGGCGTCGCCACCAGTGCCGCCGGTTGTTGGGCAAAGGGCGATCCACCTGCAAATCCACTGGTGCCATCCGGCTCAACACCCAGCCAGGTAGTGGAGGATTTTCACTGCAACCACAGCTTACACCCAGGTTATTGGGATCATAAACCTTCACCATGGATGGGTTTTGCAAATCATCGGCATAAACGATACCGCAATAGTCTTCATCATGCTCCCGGCGCAGAAGCTGATCCAGTTCTTCAAGAAAATCCCTGAATTCCTCTGCAGATACCACCGCAGTCGGCACCGACTCCCCCACGGCATATACGAACCAGCCTTCGGGAGATTCCCGTAAACGCTGCCACAATGCATCCAGGTGATGCCAGCGCAAGGCAGAGGTGAAGCTTCCGCGAAAAGCCTGCAGATAATCGCTGTGTGCTTGCTCTTGCATGGGTATAATTCCTGTTTCTGCCTGTAATCGCTATCGCTATGACCGCCCTGTACCAGTCTGACCTTTCCGGTCTCGAACTCCTGAATCGCGGCAAGGTTCGTGACATCTACGCCATTGACGACCAGACCATGCTCATCGTCACCACCGACCGGCTCTCGGCCTTTGACGTGATTCTGCCCCAGCCCATTCCCGGCAAAGGCGAAGTGCTGACACGGGTGTCCAACTTCTGGTTCCGGCGCACGGCAGCGCTGATGCCCAATCATCTCACGGAGATCCCCCTCGAATCCATCATCACCAATGACGACGAGCGAACCCAGCTGGGAGACCGCGCCATCGTGGTGCGGCGCCTCAAGCCCCTGCCGGTGGAAGCCATCGTGCGCGGTTATATCATTGGCTCAGGCTGGAAAGACTATCAGAAATCCGGCCAGGTATGTGGCATCGGTCTGCCAGCCAATCTGCGCCTGGCGGACAAACTGCCAGAAGCCATCTATACGCCTTCCACCAAGGCGCAGGTGGGCGCTCACGATGAGAATGTGGATTTTCAGCACACCGTGGATCTGCTGGGACAGGAAATGGCCGAACGGGTGCGGGACGCCAGCTTGCAGATCTACCGTGAAGCCGCCGACTATGCGCTGGAAAGAGGCATCATCATCGCCGACACCAAATTCGAATTCGGGCTGGATGAAGACGGGCGGCTGCATCTGATCGATGAAGCCCTCACGCCGGATTCCTCGCGCTTCTGGCCGGCAGACCAGTACCAGCCGGGCAGCAGCCCGCCCAGCTTCGACAAGCAGTTCGTGCGCGACTACCTGGAAACCCTGGACTGGGACAAGACACCGCCGGGGCCGGAACTGCCCCGGGAGATCATCGACAAGACGGCGGAAAAATACCGCGAGGCCGAGCAGCGCCTGACCGGCAGATGAAAACCAAACAGCCCCGCATCACCCTGTACAGCACCGCAGGCTGTGCGCATTGCCGCCAGCTCAAACAATGGCTGCAGCAGCGCCGGATCCGCTTTGTGGAAATGGATGTGCAGCGCAATGCCCGCGCCTTCAAGGATTTTCAGCACCACGACGGGCGCGGCGTACCCCTGTTGCTGGTGGGCGAACGTAAAATTCAGGGGTTCAATCCCAAGCAACTGCCTGCCCAGCTGCGCAAGGCGGGCGTAAGCCTTTGAGCCATCCCTATGACCGCCTGTCCCCGGACCTGATCCTCGACGCCATCGAAAGCGTGGGCTTCGAGGTGAATGGCAGCTTGCTGCCCCTGAACAGCTATGAGAACCGGGTACTGCAGATCGGCCTGGAAGAGCAGGCGCCGATTATCGCCAAATTCTACCGCCCCAGCCGCTGGTCCGATGCCGCCATCCTGGAGGATCACCACTTCAGCCTGGAACTGGCGGAACAGGAAATTCCCGTGGTGGCGCCCCTGCTGGATGAACAACAGCAAAGCCTGTTCGAATACCAGGGCTTCCGCTTCTCCCTCTATCCCCGACAGGGCGGACGCAGCCCCAATTTGGAAAATCCGGATCATCTGGAATGGATCGGGCGTTTTCTGGGGCGTATCCACGCAGTAGGGGCAAGCCAGCCTTTCCAGCACCGGGAAACCCTGAGCGTGGATAGCCTGGGCTGGCAATCTCTCGCCTGGCTGCGCGAATCCGGGATGTTGCCCCCGGAAATCGCCAGCACTTATCTGGCGCTATGCGAGAACCTGCTGTCACAGATCGATGACATCTTCACCGCCCGCGGCTTTGGGCAGCTGCGGCTGCACGGCGACTGCCACCCAGGCAATATTCTCTGGACAGACCAGGGGCCGCATTTTGTGGACATGGACGATTGCCGCACCGGCCCGGCAATTCAGGATTTCTGGATGTTGCTTTCCGGCGACCGCC
>JALWMK010000171.1:0-51391 GCA_027083925.1 Sedimenticola sp.
ATTCTTGAAATCGATGGCGACAGTTACAGGAGGAAACACCAGAAAAAATCATAATCAATCCCCCATACTCAACCGGCCATCATAATTGTCGCCAAACCGGTCAAGATAATTGACGCCGAACAGTTACTATGTATACGATTATAATTACAGATCATGCCTGCTTAAATGTGAGATTATAGGTAGGCTTTGTCCCTTTTGCGCATCGGCAAAATGTAAAGAAAAATGTGATAAGGCAGATAAGCAGGCCAGGTGGGTATGCTCTAAAACTTATTTGAATAAATTATGTAAATGCAAATATCCTGGGCAATGTAGTATAAATTGCAATTACTAGTATCTAGTAGGTTTGGAGTGTCATAAACATGATGAAAAAAAAGTTTTGGTTATATCAATATGCCGCTATTTTTTGTGCATTTGTTTCATTTTTTATAACACCTATAATGGTATATGTAAATTATTCATTATTAGGTGACGAAGAGGTGATTTTGAAAGATGTTGAATCTAATTTTCAATGGGCATGGGTTGTATATGGTAGTTTAATATTGGGTTCTTTTTTGCTTGGTGTTATATCAATTTATTTTGCGAAAAAAGAAAATAAAAATATTATCTATTCATTTATCGGCATGACTTTATCTATTTTGTCATTGTCAGTGTTTGGTGGTTATTACATTAGGCTTTTTTTGGCATTCTGAAATAACCCCAGGGGTCAGAAATAATAGGGAGAGTTCTGGGAAGGGAGTTCTGTACTGCTATTACCCGAAAAAATCGTGGTCTGTCCCCTATTATGAAAAAATCGTGGTCTGTCCCCTATTATGCCCTATTATGTCCCTGGTGCGTCAATAACGGCTTGGAATGACCGCTTACTTTTGAAATTGGATGATATTCTTTGCCATGCCCGCTCCACTAAGACACTGAGTTCTATGTATGTTCTAGTATAGGCCAATTTCTGGAAGCGTGGCTGAATATCATGGGTAATCAAGAAAGATATAGCAGATGCTCTTGCTGAATTTACCAGCCCGCGTAGGGCACAGTAGGCGATAGCCGTATTGCGCCGAATAATGATTTACTGGTGCGACGCGTCGATCTGCTGCGTGATGCCTATCTGCAAGGTTCGCCTCACCCACGCCGACTACCCCGTCGGCAACCGCCTCAGTGACCAGAAAGCCGGCAACACCCCCTGGCACCGGGTAACCGGTGCTTCTACTGCGACGAAGCAATTCGCTCCAGGCGCTCGGCCAGCCACACCTTAATTACCGATTGGCGAGTGACTCCCAAACGACCTGCCTCCCGATCAAGGGATTCGATCATCCAGGTGGGAAAATCCACATTGACCCGACGCTGTTCCTGGAGAGGTCTTCGGACTTTGGAAAGATCCAGAACCTCGGTTACATCCTCTCCCTTGTCAAATTTGGCATCGAAGCTTTTAGCTTTCATAAATGGTTACCTCTTCTGTTCGGGAACGACGAACGGAAATGATTCGAATGTTGCCATTCCGAGGCGTGACAACCGCCGACCAATATTTTTCTCGGATTTTCCCGATTACTAAGAAACGCACCTCATCTATGGTTCTTGCTGGAATTTCAATAAGATACGGATCCCTCCAAAGCGCCTGAGCCTCGACAAAATCGATGCCGTGCTTTTTTAAATTGCTTTGGCTTTTTCGCTCATCGTATTCAAACGTAGCCATGGTATAGAAACTATACCATTATTGTGCGACAAGCAAGTGGCCTTTATTCTTCTAACGATAAAGCTCAGTTTGAACCCAACCAACTGATAGTTGTCGCACTGGTTCACCAGCTGGCTTTGATGCCTTGTGTGTCAACCTAAATCTGAGCCATGCTATTCTGAGATAACATAGATTTCAGGGTAAACAGAGACAGCAATGCTAAAACCTGATACTGCACAGACCCAGGAAGTTCGTCCTGATAGGAAGTTGGAAAAACGAACCTGTCGCACCTTTACCGCAGATTATAAGCTTTCTATCTCATAGCAGGCGGCGGCTTGCAAACAGGGTGAGCTAGGGGCGTTATTATGCCGTGAAAAACTGTATTCAGGGACAGGTCGCAACCCCCGGTGTTTTTACGCTGAAAGCAGCTGCCTGCTGGACGCGGAATCCCTGGTTCAGCGAGACATCTTTGGCATGAAAGAGAATGTCGCTTCCCTTCTTGATGACAACTTCGCCGTCTGTCAACAATGGGCCTGCAGAGCTGAACGACTCAATACCTGAAAAACTACTCGTGTCTTTGTCGATTAGTGCCAAACAGCATCCAAAATTGACCAGGTCATGAGGCCTGATTGCGGTGTTTGAACCGGTAGGATGGGTATTCCAGACCAAACCTGCCACCTATTCCAGACGAAAGCTGCCATCCATTCCAGTGAAGTCTGCCACCCCTGATTCAGGGGAATCTACAGGATGAGCGACACGGGATAACCCGCGGTATGCTGCCTGCTTTTCCATTGAGGAGGAGCAAGGCAGATGCCAGCCAAGAGGTTGTCCATGAGAAAGATAAAAGAGGTGCTGCGGCTGAAGGCTGATGGCATGAGTAATCGCAAGATTGCCCAGATCTGCAGTATCAGTCGACCAACGGTCGCAGATTATTTGCGTCGTGTTGCAAATGCCGGACTATGCTGGCCTTTGCCTGCAGGAATAGATGATGGTGAACTGGAACGGCGGTTGTTTCCTGCAGTGCCTAATCTCACCAGAGAGTTCTGGGGACACAATACTTAATTATTTACCCTTCTTCGGCCCCGGCTTCTTTTTTACCAAATCGTCACGGCCAAGCAGCGCCCGCGCTTGGGTGAGAAAATTATCATCACCCAATGGCCTGCCTGTCCTGGTATGGTGCTACCACCTGGGACAATGGCATCAAGCGCCGACCACCCCGAAAGAGCCGTCCGCTACGCCTATGACGGTCATGACAACCTCATCGAGATCGTCCAGACCGGGTACGATGGCAACAACACCCCCAGCCACACCCACCGCATCACCTACCAGTACGATGCCAGAAACCGCACCACCCAGACAGACCAGGCGTACCCGACGCCTGTGCCAGCGCCATTCCGTGGGGAGCTGCTGATCAACTTGCTGCCCAAGATAGCAGGTCAATCCGGAAACCAATTTCAGTGGAAGGCGTTGACGAGCGCGACAGTATCCACCGGTATGTGTGCTGCACCGGGGTAAACCATTGACCAGCCGGTGAATCGCCGCTTCATTGACGGCATGCTGGCAGGAGCGGTCGGTGCTCATTGCCTGTGCAACGAACATAGCCAGTGTTTCGGTGGGTGGAAAGAGGCGTTCACGATGATCGGGCAAGCGCTTTTCAATTTCATCGAACAAGAGTTCACTGGTCAGGAGACTAAAGGCGCTCAAGCAATCCGTTGAAGCCATCTGTGAGCGGATAAAGCGCTGTTGGGTGCGGGCGGTGTTGACGGTATGATAATGCATGTGACTGGCCCCTGAGGTTGGTGGAGGTTTTGCTCAATTGAAGCCTAACCTCACGCCAGTCACTTTTTCAATATTTTCAATGCCTTGCTGCTAAAGTAAGTGCCATTCCCGTCAGATGGTGATTGTGGAAATTGTCTGGAAAGGAGAAATCTGGAATATTCAGTACGATGTATTTTCCGGGGTACTGAAAAAATAGATCAGGGGGTGTTTTTTTTACTGCAATTGTTCTATATTAGTTCTCTATCTGGATTGACGGAGCACTACCGGAACAATGAATGCAGAAGCACGAACGGGTCTTGCCGCTTTACTGCGTCAGGGGGTGATCTGGCGGGGTTCTTCGGCCGGGCGGGCGTCGGCGGCGGTGATCTCCAGCGGTTTCCCTTTGCTGGATGAGCAGACGGGAGGCGGCTGGCCACGGGGGGCGTTGAGTGAAATCTTTTCACCGCAGGGGCTGGGGTTTTCCCTGTTGCTGCCGCTGCTGGCGGAACTGGGCCGGCAGCAACAGTGGCTGACCTGGGTGAATCCGCCCCATGTTCCCTATGTGCCAGCGCTGGAAGCGCGGCAGGTGAACACCGCCAGGGTGCTGCTGGTGAAAGTGCGTGATACGGAGCAGAGCCTGTGGGCGGCGGAGCAGGCGCTGCGTTCGGGAAACTGCTCCCTGGTGCTGCTGTGGGTAGAGCGGGTTTCTGCTGCACGCATCCGGCGCCTGCAACTGGCAGCGGAAGAAAACGACTGCATGGGCATCCTGTTCCGGCCCCTGCAGCAGCGCCGGCAGGCTTCCATGGCGGCCTTGCGCCTGCAGGTCACGCCTGCAGGTGGTGGCTTGCAGGTGCAGGTGCTCAAGCGCCGTGCGGGCTGGGGTGGAAAGCCCCTGTACCTGTCATGCGCTGGCTAGGTTTCTATTTTCCACAACTGCCCCTGGATGTATTTGCCAGTGACGGAGAAGCTGTGCCCCTGGCGGTCACCCGCCGTGATGGCGGACGGGATGTAATCGACCGCTGCAACAGCCTGGCGCGGGAACAGGGGATTTGCGCCGGTATGCCGTTGCCGGGGGCGCTGGCCCTGCTGCCGGGCCTGCAGGCTCGGCAGCGGGACAGAAACCGCGAGCGGCAGGCAATGGAGGCATTGGCGGGCTGGGCCTGGCAATATAGTTCCCGCATCAGTTTCGATCCCCTGTTGATGCTGCTCGAAGCAGGGGCCAGCCTGAAACTCTTCGGTGGCTTTTCCGCTTTGCTGGAGCAAATGCACCAGGATCAGCCCTGTATGGATTGCCTGCAGCACTGGGCGCTGGCGCCTTCTCCCATGGCGGCGTCCCTGCTGGCGCGCGTCCGGCCGGGAGCCTGCATCCATGACCGGGGGCAACTGGTAGAGCAGCTGGCGGATATTCCATTGCAAAACCTGACCCAGAATTCCCGGACGCTGGAGCTGATGCGGGGTATAGGCCTGTCCAGCATTGGTGATTGTCTGGGGCTTCCCCGGCCAGAGCTGGCAAGGCGTGTGGGGCCGGAGCTGATGTTGTTGCTGGACCGGCTGCTGTGCCGGACACCCGATCCCCGCCCCCTGTGGCATCCGCCGGAAGTTTTCAGCCAGCGCCTGCTGCTGTTGTCCGAAATCAATCATGCCAGCGCCCTGCTGTTTCCCGCCCGCCGCCTGGTGGCGTCCCTGTGTGGTTTTCTGCGTGGCCGGGGAGGTGTGGTGCAGCATTTGCAATGGCGGTTTTTGCACAGGGATGCCGAGCCCACGCTCATGGAGCAAGGGTTGCTCAGGCCCAGCCGGGAGGTGGAGCATATCCTGGAGCTTTTCCGGCAATCCCTGGAACGCCTGGAATTGTCCGGCGCAGTGATGGAAATGGAGTTGCAGGTGGCGGATTGGCAGGCGCTTCAAGAAGATGCCGATGATTTGTTCCCCTGCGGGCAGGGAGTGCAGGATGAGAAGTTTCTGGAGCGGTTGCGCGCACGTCTGGGCAGTGAGGCGGTGCGGGGAATACAGGTACAGGCGGATCATCGTCCGGAGCGCGCCTGGTGCTATTGCGAACCCATGGAAACCGCAGAAACCGGAGGGCGGGTTTCTGCCGGGCATGCCCGGCAACCCGTTTGGCTGCTGCCCAGACCGCAGTTACTGTCCCTGCGTCATGGTCGGCCCTGGTATGAGGGGGAGTTGCAGTTGCAGGAATTTTCCCAGCGCATGGAAAGCGGCTGGTGGGATGGGGAAGATGTGCAGCGGGATTATTACCGGGCCAGCACCCCCGTCGGCCGGCAATTGTGGATCTATCGGGAACGGCGTAGCGGCAACTGGTTCCTGCAGGGGTTTTTCGACTGATGCCTTATGCCGAGCTGCACTGTATTTCCAATTACAGTTTTTTGCGCGGTGCATCCCGTCCGGAGGAGCTGGTGACCCGGGCGCATGCCCTGGGATATACGGCTCTGGCGATCACCGATGAATGCAGCCTGGCCGGGGTGGTGCGCGCCCATGAGCAGGTGAAACGCGTGGGCCTGAAGCTGATCATCGGCACGGAACTGCGCCTGGGCGATGGCCCGCGGCTGGTGCTGCTGGCCACCAACCGCCGTGGTTATACGCAGCTGTGCAGGCTGATCACCAAGGGCAGGCGCAAGGCGGCCAAGGGTGCCTATAAACTGTGCCGAAAAGACCTGGAAAACGGCCTGGCGGATTGCCTGGCCTTGTTCATCCCGCCCCGGGAACCGTCATGGAACGAGGCCGGGCTGCAGTGGTTCGGGCAGGTTTTCTCTGGACGGGGCTGGCTGGCGGCCAACCTGCTGCGGGAGGGTGGGGATGCGCAGTACCTGCAGCAATGGCAGGCAGCGGCAAAAAAACACGGCCTGCCGCTGGTGGCCACGGGCAATGTCTGCATGCATGTACCGGCGCGGCGTCCCCTGCGGGACCTGTTGTCCGCCATTCGCCATCACTGCACCCTGACGCAACTGGGCAGCCGGGCCCTGTTCAACGGGGAACGGCATTTGCGCGCCCTGGCCGATCTCCAGTCACTCTACCCGTCATCGCTGTTGCAGCAGAGCGTGGACATCGCCCGGCGCTGCCGTTTCTCCCTGGATGAGTTGCGCTATGAATATCCCGATGATGTCACCCCTGGGGACATGCAGCCCCAGACCTATCTGCGGCAGCTGGTGGAAAAAGGCAAAAAGGAACGTTGGTCCGAGGGCTGTCCGGACAAGGTACAGGCGCAGATCGAACATGAGTTACAGCTGATCAATGAACTCGATTATGCGGCTTATTTCCTCACCGTCTGGGACATCGTGGCTTTCGCCCGCAAGCAGGGCATCCTGTGCCAGGGCCGGGGTTCCGCCGCCAATTCCGCCGTGTGCTATTGCCTGGGGATCACCGAAGTGGATCCGGCGCGCATGAATCTGCTGTTCGAGCGCTTTATCTCCCGGGAACGGGGAGAACCGCCGGATATCGATGTGGATTTCGAGCATGAGCGGCGCGAAGAGGTGATCCAGTATATCTACCGTAAATATGGCAGGGAGCGGGCCGCCCTTGCGGCAACGGTGATCACCTATCGTCCCAAAAGCGCCCTGCGGGATACGGGCAGAGCCCTGGGGTTTTCTTTGCAGCAGGTGGAACAGCTGGTGCAGGCAGTATCCGGCTGGCGCAGCTGGGGAGATGTGCAGGGAGAGTGGCTGGAAGAGGCGGGTTTTGACCTGGAAAACCTGCGCATTCGCCAGTTACTGTGGCTCGGCAATGAACTGTTGGGTTTCCCGCGGCACCTGTCCCAGCATGTGGGGGGCTTTGTCATCAGCCGTGGCGGGCTGGATGAATTGGTGCCGGTGGAAAATGCCGCCATGCCCGGGCGCACCATCATCCAGTGGGACAAGGACGACCTGGAAGCCCTGGGGCTGCTCAAGGTGGATGTGCTGGCCCTGGGCATGCTCAGCGCCATTCGCCGGGCACTGCGGCTGCTCGATCCGACGGGGCGAATGCGCCTGCAGGACATACCTGTGGAAGATCCCAAGGTGTACGCCATGATCGGCAGGGCCGACACCTTGGGGGTATTTCAGATCGAATCCCGGGCGCAGATGTCCATGCTGCCGCGCCTGCGGCCAAAACATTTCTACGACCTGGTGGTGGAAGTGGCCATCATGCGCCCCGGCCCCATCCAGGGCGACATGGTGCACCCCTATCTGCGCCGCCGTCAGGGACTGGAGCCGGTGGAGTATCCTTCGGATGATGTGAGAGAGGTACTGGAGCGTACCCTGGGTGTGCCCATCTTTCAGGAACAGGTGATCAGGCTCACCATGGTGGCAGCGGGGTTCACGCCGGGGGAGGCGGATCAGATCCGCCGTTCCATGGCGGCCTGGAAACGCCGGGGGGGTATGGAAATATGGGAGCGCAAGCTCATGGAAGGCATGCGCGAGCGGGGTTATGCAGAGGAATATGCCCGGCGCATCTTCCGCCAGATCCAGGGCTTCGGCGATTACGGCTTTCCCGAGTCCCATGCCGCCAGTTTTGCCCTGCTGGTGTATGTCTCGGCCTGGATCAAATGCCATCACCCGGCGGTGTTTGCGGCGGCCTTGCTCAACAGCCAGCCCATGGGCTTCTACGCCCCGGCACAACTGGTTGGCGATGCACGAAAGCATGGAATCCAGGTGTTGCCGGCAGAGGTCAATGCCAGTGACTGGGACTGCACCCTGGAGACAAGGGAAGGGATGGTAATGTTGCGCCTGGGCTTGCGTATGATCAAGGGTTTGTCCCGGCAGGCGGCGCAGCGCCTGGTGCTGGCGCGGCAATCCGGTGTGTTTGAAAGTGTACAGCAACTGGCGGCCAGGGCGGACTTGAAGCGCAGGGATCTCAACACCCTGGCCGCCGCGGACGCCCTGCATTCCCTGGAACAGAACCGGCGTATGGCCAACTGGTCGGTGGCGGCGATTGAAGACCGCCTGCCGTTGTTGGAGGACGCACCGCCACAGGAAAGGCAGCCCGGATTACCATTTCCTGCTGTGGCGGAAGAAGTGCTGGCGGACTATGCCCATCTGGGACTGAGTCTGCGCTGCCATCCTCTTGCCTTGTTGCGGGAGAAGCTGGGGGCGTTGCGTTTTGCTTCGGCAGAAGCAGTCGGACGGCGCCAACCCGGGCTGATGGTGCGCGCCGCAGGGCTGGTGCTGACCCGCCAGCGTCCGGGCAAGGGCAATGCAGTTTTCATTACCCTGGAAGATGAAACGGGAAGCCTCAATCTCATTGTCTGGCGCCACCTGGCGGAGCGGCAGCGCAAGATCGTGCTGGGTGCAAAATTGCTCGGCGTATGGGCGGAAATCCAGCGTGCCGACGGAGTGCAGCACCTCATCGTGCGACGGCTGTATGACCACAGCGCCCTGCTGGCGGAACTGCGGATTCACTCCCGGGATTTTCACTGAAGGCCCGGTTTTTCACTACGATGCAGGCAGCTTGTCATCCCGGCGCAGGCCGCTTGTCATCCCGGCGCAGGCCGGGATCCAATCACCAGGAGATATAGGTAAAGCCCCTTTCCTGCAGCTGCATGATGTCGTCTATGCCGATGGGAACTTCCTTGGAGAAGTCCAGCAGATCGTTCTTGGTCCAGCGCAAGGACTTCAGGGTATTGCCGCAGGCATGAAAGGCAACACCATAGGCCGCCAGGGAAGAGGCTTTTTGCTGTAGATCCCGGGGAATGGGGCGCTGGGGGCGTTTCCCCAGCAAGTGAATGCCTTCACCAAAGACAGCAATTACGACCTCTACGTTGTCACCGTATTTGCGTATCATTTCACCTGCAGAAAACAGGATGCTCCCAATGTATTTCGGCTCAGCCTTGTTCAGCTGATAGACGATATGGTGTTTTGCATCGTCTTCAAAATGGCTGTCGGTGTGGTGAGCGCTGGCCGTGCCCAGCAGGGTGGCGCCGCTGGTGGCAGCCAGCAACTGTATAAAGTGCCGGCGGTTTACTGGCTTGTTCATAGGGTTCTCCTCCTGCAGAGGATTATTGCGCGAAGCGGCTGTGGTGTCGAGACGGAAAAGCCGGCGTAGTTATGATGCGCCGGCTTTTCCAAGGAGTTTATTTGCTGGAACTGCCCGCATCGGGTGCAGGTTGCGGAGCCTGGGGTGCAACTGGTGGAGCAGGCGGAGTGGGTGGGCCATAAGGATAGCCATATCCGTAACCGCCATAGGGATAACCACCATATCCATAAGGTGCTCCATATCCATAATAAGGGGCGCCATAGCCATAGGCCGGAGGGTATCCGTAGCCATAGGGTGCGCCGTAGCCAGGATAAGCGCCGTAATACCAGGGCGGTGGGTAATCACGCCAGTCATCGTCATCAAACCAGTCCCATGGCGCCCATCCGCCGAACCAGGCATTTGCAGATCCGGCCATGAGCATGCCGCCAGCAAGAATGGCAGTCAGTAAAATGCTTTTCAGGGATTTCATTTTGCTTTCCTCCTTTCAGCTTGAGAACAGAATTCTTACCACATTTGGTAGTATGGCACTTCATCGCCGAACCAACAACGGCGGCTCTCTTTGGCTTGACAACAGGAACTGTATTTTGGACCCACTCTGGTTATTGATCGCGCTGCTATTCGGGCTGGCTGCCCGGCAGGTGCATTTGCCGCCCCTGGTAGGGTTTCTGCTGGCGGGGTTTGTTTTGCATGCTTTGGGTGTGCAGGGTGGTGAAGTGTTGCAGGAAGCAGCAAATATCGGGGTGCTCCTGCTGCTGTTCACCATTGGCTTGAAGTTGCGTCTGCACAGCTTGCTGGTGCCGGAGATATGGGGTTCGACCTGTGTCCATATGCTGTTGACCGTGCTGTTCATCGCCGGGTTCATGTTGTTTGCAGGGATTGTCGGGCTGGCCTGGTTTGCTCATCTGGAATGGAAATCGGCGGCTCTCGTTGCATTTGCCCTGAGCTTCAGCAGTACCGTGTTTGCGGTAAAGATCCTTGAAGAGCGGGGCGAGATGAAAACCCGCCATGGCCAGGTGAGTATCGGTATTCTGGTTATTCAGGATATTGTTGCCGTGGCTTTTCTGGCGCTGGCCACGGGCGAAATGCCCGGCATCTGGGCGTTTGGCCTGCTTCTGCTCCCGCTGCTAAGGCCGTTGTTGAACAAAACCATGGAGCGCTCTGGCCATGGTGAGCTGCTGGTGCTGTTTGGCCTGGTGATGGCCGTAGGTGGAGGAGAGTTGTTCAGCCTGACTGGAATGAAAGATGGTCTCGGAGCGCTGGTTTTCGGGGCATTGCTGGGTGGGTTGCCAAAGTCCAATGAACTGGCGCGTTCCCTGTTGCGCTTCAAGGATCTATTCCTGCTGGGATTCTTCCTGCAAATAGGTATTGCGACGTTGCCAGTGTTTTCTGATGTAATGGTTGCGGCATTGCTGGCGATACTGATTCTGCCATTCAAGTCCCTGCTGTGGTTCTTGATAATGACGCGTTTTCGTTTGCGGGCGAGAACCTCTTTTCTGAGCACCATGGAGCTGTCCAGCTACAGTGAGTTCGGGCTTATTGTTGCCGCCATGGCGGTTACTGCAGGATGGCTGGGATCGCAATGGTTGATTGTCATCGCCCTGTCACTGACCTTCAGTTTCGTAATTGCTGCCATCGTCAATGCCCATGTGCATGAATTGTATGCGAGGCTGGAGCCCTGGTTGTACCGGTTCCAGTCAAAAACGCGCCTGCCAGTGGATATTCATCCGGATCTTGGTGGTGCGGAGATCCTTGTCGCTGGCATGGGGCGTGTAGGTACTGGTGCCTATGAAACCATGCGGGAAGTATTTGGCGACAAGGTGATAGGTATTGACGCCAACCAGAATGCGATTCTCTGGCACCAGGAAAAGGGCCACAATGCGATCCTGGGAGATGCCGAGGATCTGGATTTCTGGCAGGATGTGGATACGAAAAACCTGCGCCTGGTGATGCTGGCCATGCCGACGCTCAAGGACATGCACCAGACGGTTATGTTGTTGAAACATGTTGGCTACGAAGGTTTGATTGCAGCAGTAACCCGCTATGAAGACGATCGTTTGGCGCTGGAAAAGGCCGGGGTGGATGCAACCTTCAATATCTACAAAGAAGCTGGCGCCGGTTTTGCAGAGCATGTGCGCCAGCAGCTGACACAAAGCGGGCGTTGCCTGGTTGATCTGGTGGAAGTGTCCGCTGAGGGTAAATAGCCATGCTGGAATATGTTTTTTGGAACCAGCAGATGGGCGCCACCTGTGCCTGAGGAAGGTTGATTCGCCAGGCGTTCATCCTTGAGCGCCTGGCGGGAGGCTCAGTTCCAGATTTTCTGCATCTTCAACACTCTGCCATTGTTGGCGTTTACGCGGCATTCCCAGCGTTCGGTTACTTTTCCACCGTCCTTTTTGGCCTTCACCTGGATGTTTACCTGTTTCTTGTTGCCAGAGAGGTTACGAACGGATGTTGAAGGGAACTTGATCTTCCTGTAGCCAAAGGTGCGTAGCCTGTTTTTCAGGTTATCCTGACAGATGCGTTTGGCTTTCAGGTTGTTGCCGCTGCCACCGCTGTTGCCAGCGGAAGGGAGTGGCTTGACCCAGCGATACCCGGCGCTGTCCACCCGTACAGGATTGACATGCACCTTGCAGTCATAGGCGATCTTTCCATTGCCGTTTTTCCCCCGGACGAGTGCCTGTCCACTTACATGGCGCCTGCGTTCCGCCGGGGTGGTGATGTTCTGTCTGGTAAAGTCCAGACTGAACCGTTGGCGAATATTGCGTTTTGCCTGGTAGCGAATGCGCTTCTTGCAGGCATGAATGGCTTTCTGGTTCCAGTTGCCGCTACCACCACCGCCGATGCCCTGGTCATTGTCCAGCTCGATGCGTGCGCTGCGCACATAGGCATCCCGCCGGTTCATGGTGCAGGTATAGTGCAGCTTATGCTTGCGCCCGTTGTTTCGGGCAGTGCCCCTGCCGTTGACGGTGGCTTCGCGGCGGGAGCTGTTGTAGACATCGGCGTTTCCCCAGGAGATCTTCGCACCATAGCCGATGCGGTTCCTGACCTTTTCCCTGACACTGCCCTTGCAGTTTTTTACCAGTTCCGCTCTGGGGGCGTCATAGTCGTATGCTGGAGGATAGTAACCCCCGCCATAGCCACCCCCACCCCCACCATAATAGCCACCATCATCGTAGTAATAGTCATTGTTGCAGGCGCTCAATGCAAATGCAGACAGGGCAATGGCGGCGATTTTCGGTATAGAGTGAGTCATGTGCGCTCCTTGTGAGTTACTGAAAATGTAAACAAGTGTTTCCGTCAGCTTGTTGCAGTGAAACAGGATGCTGATATAGCCAGGACAGATTTTCCGGGGTAGCGAGTTTCTGCGCTGATCCGGCAAGATACTGACCGTCACCCTTGAGCAATAGTAAATGATCACAGAATCTTATGGCAAGACTGCAATCATGCAGCACCATCAGCAGGGCATGGCCTGTGCTAGCAAAATGTTTTTGCAACAGCTGCAGCATGACAATCTGCTGGCCGGGATCGAGGTGATTGCTGGGTTCATCCAGTAGTGCCAGGCGTGGCTGTTGTGTCAGCAGGGTGGCGATTTCCATGCGCTGGCGCTCTCCGCCGGACAGGGTTTGCGTGTTTCTGCTTTCCAGTCCTTCCAGCCCGGTCAGTCTGATCATGCGGGCGGCCTGCTGCAGGTCTTCCGGGGTTTCCCAGCCCAGAATGCCCAAATGAGGGTGCCGGCCTGCAAGTACGGTTTCAAACAGGGTGCCGGGGAACCCACTTGGCTCGGTCTGAAAAAGTACTCCCCGCACTCCGGCAAGCTCTTTCGGCGAATAAGCATCCAGTTTCCTGCCCGCATAGCGGATGTGGCCGGAATCCGCCGGATAAAGCCCTGCCAGGGTATGTAGCAAGGTGGTTTTACCCGCGCCGTTGGGACCCAGTATTCCCCAGCAGCTTCCTTCCTCAATACACAAATCCAGATGTTTGGTGATGCGGGTGTTGCCTATGGACAGAGCAAGACCATCCACCTGTAACAGGTTCCGGTTCATGTTCGTTCCCCGTAGCTTTTGTGCAGCAGCAACAGGAATACGGGCACGCCAAACAGCGCCGTCAGAACCCCTACGGGTAATTGCATGGGAGCGATCAGGGTACGGGCTGCAGTGTCGGCCAGCACCAGCAGGCCGGCGCCGATCAGCACAGCGCCAGGAACTAGAATACGATGGTCACTGCCCGCCAGCAGGCGCAGCATGTGCGGGGCGATCAGGCCGATAAAGCCGATTGCGCCGGCAATGCTGACAGCGGCTGCCGTGAGCAGGGATGCAAGTACATAGATATAAATATGCAGGCGGCGAATTTCCACGCCAAGTGCAGCCGCCCGCTGTGAGCCCAGCAATGCCAGATTCAGCGCCGGGGACAGCCATAGGGAGATGACCAATCCGATCAGCAGAACTGCCAGGGGCAGGGAGGGTGTCAAGGCATCACCAAGATCCCCCATGAGCCAGAACAGCATGCCCGGCAATTGCATCGGCGGACTGAGGCTGAGCACGAAGCTGATCAGTGCAGACCAGCCTGCAGCGAGTACCACGCCCGTCAGCAACAACCTGGAAGTGTTCCAGTTGCCTTGCTGTGCCAGGGCAAACAGCAGCAGAATACTGGCAAGAGCGCCAGCAAACGCCATGGGGGCATGCCAGGCCAGGGGCAGGCCGAGGAGCATGGCTCCAAGCACGGCAACGGCAGCACCGCCGGATACCCCGAGAATATAGGGGTCGGCCAGGGGGTTGCGCAGCAGTGCCTGCATCAGAACCCCGGCCAGTGCCAGTACGCCGCCCACGCCGAATGCAGACAAGGTTCGAGGCAGGCGTAGCTCGTGAATGATGCGGTATTGCACACTGCCATCATCATGCCAGAGTAGCTGCCACAATTGTGCTGCAGGAATGGACACACTGCCGGTCATCAGAGAAACCCCGAGGCTGCCGATTGCAAACAGAATCAGCAAAAAAAGCAGGGACAGCGATTTCCTAAGCGGGTGGCGGGGCATGGTGAAGATAAAGTATTGGCCAGCCTTTTTCTCTGGCGACAGCAGCCAGTGTTACGTCAGGGTCTACGGGGATGGGGTGAGTGACCTGCTCCAGCAGGGCCAGATCGTTGTGCGAGTCGCTGTAGAACCAGGAATCACCAAGGTTTAAATCCCTGCTTTTCAGCCAATCATTCAGTCTTTTTACCTTCCCCTCACGGAAGCAGGGCGTATCAGATACCCTGCCCGTATAGCGATTGTTCCGGATTTCCGGTTCTGTGGCGATCAGGTTCCGAATGCCAAATTGCCGGGCGATAGGGGCTGTGACAAAGGAATTCGTGGCAGTAATGATCGCCAGATCATCGCCGCGCTTGCGGTGTTTGTCCACCAGTAACAGCGCATCTTCAGAAACAATGGGATGGATCTTTTCTTCCATGAACTGCTGATGCAGGTTTTGCAGCTCATTCATGGAGTGCTCGGCAAGAGGTTTCAGGGAGAATTTCAGAAACTCGAATATGTCCAGCTCTCCGTCCTTGTATTCCTGATAGAAACGTTCGTTTTCCGCGCTGTAGAAAGCCGGATCCACCAGTCCCTTTTCCCCCAGGAACTGCCCCCAGAGATAGTCTGAATCACCCGCCAGCAGCGTATTGTCCAGATCGAATAGCACCAAAGCCATAGCGTGTCGTTGGATATTGAAAAACTGGAGTGAACTATACCGGAAACCGTTTTCAAAGTTCAGCCGCAGAAAGGTGCGGGCAGGTGTATTGGTTGGCAATTTAGGGCGTTCCCGCCCAATGTGCTTGCGGAGTTTGGGCAGGTTGTGGAAAAATGCAGGCAATGAAAGATTAAGAATGAGAACAATCCCGTGATAGACAGGGATGGATTCAGACCCAATGTGGGCATCATACTGGTCAACGAAAAGAACCGGCTGTTCTGGGGGCGTCGTATCGGCCAGGATGCATGGCAATTTCCCCAGGGGGGGATTCAGGAAGGCGAATCACCGGAAGAAGCCATGTACCGCGAACTGGAAGAGGAGGTCGGTCTCAAGCCCCAGCATGTCAAGATACTGGGGAGCACCAGGCGCTGGCTGCGTTATCGTTTACCGAAGAAGTTTATCCGTCGTCACGCCCAGCCCCTGTGTATCGGACAAAAGCAGCGCTGGTTTCTGTTGCAGGTAACCTGCGATGAAAGTGGTTTTTGCCTGGACAGTGCCGAGAAGCCTGAGTTTGATGACTGGTGCTGGGTAAAATACTGGCACCCGGTCAAAGAGGTAATCTATTTCAAGCGCAAGGTGTATCAGCGCGCCCTGGAGGAATTGGCGCCCCTGGTATTTTCCGATATCCGCCCCGCTTCCCGCAGCCGTTCCAACTATCTGCGGCAGCAGCGTCGTTAGCCGGGGCGTTTCACCGGCGGAAAAATCTCGCTCAGAGGAACCGAAAGCCCGCTTTCCTGCACCACGCGGGCATGATGGCGCTGAAACCCCCGGGGTGAGGAAAGGCCACAGGCGTGAGCGATCATGCCCACCTCGTAAGTCATGTTGCGTACATAATTTGCCACCCGGTTGGCTTTCAGTTCCGGATCCAGCCCCCGTTGCAGCTTTTTGTCATGAGTGGCGATGCCGGTGGGGCAGGTGTTATCGTTGCACTGCATCGCCTGAATGCAGCCCAGGGTAAACATGAACCCTCTCGCGGATACGATAAAGTCCGCACCCGCGCACAATGCCCAGGTAATATCCGACGGGTTCACCAGCTTGCCGGAGGCAATGACCTTGATGTGATCTCGCAACCCGTATTCATTGAGCTTGTCGACCAGCAGGGGCAGGCTTTCCTTCAGGGGCAGCCCTACGGCGTCGATGAGGGGCATGGGAGAAGCACCGGTTCCGCCTTCTGCGCCATCCAGGGTGATAAAATCCGGAGTATAGTTCTTGCCTTTTTCCCTGATCAGGGAGAACAGCTCGTCCAGCCATTGCATGTCCCCGATGACGGCCTTGAAGCCCACGGGCTTGCCGGTAACCTCACGGATACGGGACAGCGTGTTCAGCAAATCGTCATCATTGCTGATATCGAGGTGACGATTGGGGCTGATGGAAGCACAGCCCTCCTTGATACCGCGAATTTCTGCGATTTCCCTGGTTACCTTGTCGGCGGGAACAATGCCGCCTTTTCCCGGCTTTGCTCCCTGACTGAGTTTGAGTTCAAACATGCGCACCTGTTCATGGGCGGCTATGCCGGCCAGCTTGTGCTCATCCAGGGCGCCATTCGCGTCTCTTACCCCGTATTTTGCCGTGCCGATCTGGAATACCAGATCACAGCCGCCTTGCAAATGCCAGGGAGTAAGCCCTCCTTCTCCGGTATTCATCCAGATACCGGCTTTCTTCGCACCCTGGGCAAGAGCCTGTATGGCGGGTTTGGAGATTGCGCCATAACTCATGCCGGAGATGTTGAAGAAGGAAGGGGCGATATAGGGTGAGGGGCAGCCCTTGCCGATGGTGACCGGCATCGATGGGGCTGCGTTTTCCCCCAGGGTGGGGTAGGGGCAGTTAACGAACAGCACGCTGCCCGGTGTACGGCTGTCCCTGGTGGAGCCGAAGGCCACGGTATTGTTCAGATCCTTGGCGGCGCGATATACCCAGGTGCGCTGGGCGCGATTGAAAGGCAGTTCTTCCCGGTCCATGGCAAAAAAATACTGGCGGAAGAAGCCGCCCAGTTTTTCGAACAGATAGCGGAAACGTCCAATGACCGGATAATTGCGACGGATGGCGTGGCGTGTCTGGCTGATATCGGCAACGAAGACCGCCACCACCCATAGCGCCAACAGCCCGAGAAGCAAAATGAACAGACCCGACATGATTTCCAGCGTGGTGATCAGCCACTGGCTGTTCTGGGAGAGGGGAGTCTGCATCTTGATTCCTGTCAAAGTAAGGGATGTTTCGTCCCAATAAGGCCGGAAAACAGCTTGGTCTGCAACAGCTTGTGGTACAAAATGACGGCCTGTGCATAGATATCGGGATTGAATTGATGATAACAAAAAAGACTACCCTTGATGGCAATCAGGCAGTGGCGCATATTGCGCACAAGACCAACGAAGTCATTGCCATCTATCCCATCACACCGGCTTCCCCGATGGGGGAGTTCTCTGATGAATGGTCTGCGCAGGGAAAGAAAAACATCTGGGGGGGGGTTCCGGAAATTATCGAGATGCAAAGTGAAGGTGGTGCTTCCGGCACAGTGCATGGCGCAGTGCAGGCAGGGGCATTGACTACTACCTTTACTGCCTCCCAGGGATTGTTGCTGATGATCCCCAATATGTACAAGATAGCGGGAGAGCTGTCCCCGGTGGTTATTCATGTGGCAGCGCGCTCCCTGGCGGCGCAGGCGCTTTCCATTTTTGGCGATCACAGCGATGTTATGGCGGCCCGCTCCACCGGTTTCGCCATGCTTGCTTCCGGATCGGTGCAGGAAGCCATGGATATGGCGCTGATTTCCCAGGCGGCAACCCTGCGCGGGCATTTGCCTTTCGTGCATTTCTTTGACGGCTTCCGCACCTCCCATGAGTTGATGAAGGTGGATCTGCTGGATGATGAAATCATTCGTGACATGATCAATAGTGACTATCTCATCGAACACCGGCGCAGTGCGCTGACGCCTGACAAGCCGGTGCTGCGCGGTACCTCCCAGAATCCGGATGTGTATTTCCAGGGCAGGGAAACAGTCAATCCCTGGTACGAAAAGCTGCCACAGGTAGTGCAGGATTGCATGGATCGATTCGCCCGGCTTACGGGGCGGCAATATCATTTGTTCGATTATTTTGGCGCAGCCGATGCCGAACGGGTGATCATCATTATGGGTTCTGGCGCAGAGGCGGTGGAAGAAACGGTAGAGGACTTGTTGCTGGCGGGTGAAAAACTGGGCCTGCTGCGGGTGCGCCTGTACCGGCCTTTCTCCGTGCAGCATTTGCTTGAGGCATTGCCGGAAACCGTCAATGCCATCGCGGTACTGGATCGCTGCAAGGAGCCGGGAGCTGGCGGGGAGCCGCTGTACAAGGATGTGGTAACGGCCTTTGCCGAGCATGTGGCGGCTGGCGGTGAAAAGTTTGGCAGCCTGCCGCGCATTCTGGGGGGGCGGTATGGCTTGTCCTCAAAGGAGTTCACGCCGGGCATGATCCGGGCGGTGTTTGACAACCTGACGGCGGAGCAAGGCAAGAACGGTTTCACCATCGGCATTCATGATGATGTTTCCCACACCAGCCTGGAATGGGACAGGAATGTGCGCAATGCCGATATGCAGGGCGTTATCCAGTGCCTGTTCTATGGCCTGGGTTCGGATGGCACCGTCAGCGCGAACAAGAATACGCTGAAAATTATCGGTGAAGAAACCGATCAGTTTGTGCAGGGCTATTTTGTCTATGACTCGAAGAAGGCGGGAGCGGTGACGGTTTCCCACTTGCGCTTTAGCGCACGCCCCATTCGTGCCAGCTACCTCATTGAAGATGGTGGGGCCAGCTTCATCGGTTGTCATCAACCTCAATTCGTCGAGCGTTTCAACCTGTTGGAAAAAGCCGCACCCGGAGCGGTATTCCTGCTCAACACAAATGATTCCCCGGAACAGGTCTGGCAGGCGCTGCCCAAAACCATGCAGCAGGAAATGCTGGACAGGGGTATCAGGCTCTGGGTTATCGACGCCTACGCTGTTGCCAAAGCCTCAGGCATGGGGCGGCGCATCAACACCATCATGCAGACCTGCTTCTTTGCCATTTCCGGCGTATTGCCGCGGGAGGAGGCTATCGAAAAGATCAAGCACGCGGTGGAACAAACCTACGGGCGCAAGGGGCGCAAGATCGTGCAGCGCAACTTCGACGCCATCGACGCCTCACTGGAAGCATTGCATGAGGTGATGCTGCCGGAGGAGGCGGACAGCGCCATTGATTTCCAGCCGCCGGTTCCTCCGCAGGCTCCACCGTTTGTGCGTGAGATTACCGCCACCCTGATTGCCGGCAAGGGGGATGAATTGCCAGTGAGCGCCATTCCCGCCGATGGTTCCTGGCCCTTGGGAACCGCTGCCTGGGAAAAGCGTGATATTGCCCTGGAGCTGCCCAAATGGGATGCAGGACTGTGCATCGAGTGTGGCAAATGCCCTTTTGTCTGCCCCCACTCGGCGATTCGTTCCAAGGTATTTACCGAAGAAGCGCTAATAGATGCGCCGGATGGCTTCCTTTCCCGGCCCATGAAAGGCAAGGAGTTTCAGGGATTGCGTATCGCCTACCAGGTGGCGCCGGACGACTGCACCGGTTGTGGCATCTGTGCCGATGTCTGTCCAGCCAGAGACAAGAGCAATGCCGGTCATAAATCTCTGGATATGGTGCCCAAGGAAGAAATCATCGAGCAGGACCGGCACAACTGGGCTTTCTTCGAGCAGTTGCCGGAGTACGACAGGAAGCAGATCGCCTGGCCAAAGATGAAATCCGCCATGCTGTCCCAGCCCCTGTTCGAGTTTTCCGGTGCATGTCTGGGCTGCGGGGAAACGCCGTATATTCGCCTGGCTACCCAAATGTTTGGTGACCGTATGCTGGTTGCCAATGCTACTGGCTGCTCTTCGATCTATGGTGGCAACCTGCCGACCACGCCCTATACCACCAATCCCGAGGGCCGGGGGCCTGCCTGGTCCAATTCCCTGTTTGAAGACAATGCGGAGTTTGGTCTGGGCTTTCGCCTGGCCGTGGATCAGCACCATCATCAGGCGGAAGTGTTGCTGGCAGAACTCGGCGATAGGCTGGATACCGCACTGGTGCAGGAAATACTGACAGCCGACCAGTCAGACGAACCCGGCATCCACCAGCAGCGCCAGCGGATAGTGAAGCTCAAGCAGCAGTTGGCGAATATCGACAGGGACGAGGCGAGGCGCCTGCTGTCCATTGCCGATTATCTGGTGAAAAAGAGCGTCTGGATTATCGGTGGCGACGGATGGGCCTATGATATTGGTTTTGGCGGCCTGGATCATGCCTTGGCTTCAGGCAAGGACGTCAACCTGCTGGTGCTCGACACCGAGGTATATTCCAACACCGGCGGGCAAACCTCCAAGGCAACGCCCAGGGGCGCAATTGCCAAGTTTTCCGCCAGTGGCAAGGCCGCGCCGAAAAAGGACCTGGGCAGAATCGCCATGGCCTACGAGAATGTCTATGTAGCGTCCATTGCTTCGGGTTCCAAGGATGTGCATACCCTGAAGGCGTTGATGGAAGCAGAATCCTATCCGGGGCCGTCCCTGCTCCTCGCTTACTCGCCCTGCATTGCTCATGGGGTGGATCTGAGCAACAACCTGCGGCAGCAGAAACTTGCCGTCAACAGTGGCCACTGGCCTTTGTATCGGTATGACCCGAGAAGAAGGGAGAAGGGTCTGAACCCGCTGCAGCTGGACTATAAAAAGCCGGGAATCCCCCTCAAGGAATACTATGAAACAGAAGCCCGCTTCGCCATGCTGTGGCGCAGCCATCCCCAGGAAGCCGACGCGTTTCTCGCGCTGCAGCAGGAAGCAGTGCTGGAGCGTTACCATTACCTGAAACAACTCGCGGCATTGCCCATGGAATCGTCGGAGGAGAAAGCATCATGAATCTGGAAACCACCTATCTGGGGCTGAAGCTGAACAACCCTTTGGTGCCCTCGGCATCGCCTTTGAGCCGCGATCTGGATACCGCCAAACGCCTGGAAGATGCTGGTGCGGCGGCGCTGGTCATGTACTCCCTGTTTGAAGAGGACGTGCAGGCGGAAGAAGAACAGCTTGCCAGGCTGATGGAATTTCAGGATCTGGGCCATGGTGAAGCAGACACCTACCTGCCGCTGTCCCCGGACTACAAGACCGGCCTGGATGAATACCTGGAGCAATTGCAGGTGCTCAAATCCAGCCTTGGGATTCCTGTCATTGCCAGTCTCAACGGCGCCACGGAAAGCGGCTGGGTGGAACACGGGAAAGAACTGGAACAGGCGGGTGCAGATGCCCTGGAGCTGAACATATATTTTCTTCCCGCCGCCGAAGACTCGGCAGAAGTAGTTGAAAATCGTTACCTAAGCATACTTGGGCAACTGAAAAGTCAGGTGCAAATCCCCGTAACCGTCAAGCTCTCCCCGTACTTTACCTCTCTGGGCTATTTTGTGCGCCAGCTGGAAACGGCGGGGGCAGATGGTGTAGTGCTGTTCAACCGTTTCTACCAGCCTGAAATGAACCTGAATACACTGGATGTACAGCCAGAGCTGCATCTCTCCCATCCGCATGAAGCGCTGTTGCGCATGCACTGGATAGCGCGCCTGTACGACAAGGTGGATCTGTCCCTGGCTGCTACAGGTGGCGTGCATGGCTCGCAACAGGCGTTGAAAATGCTGCTGGCCGGAGCCAGTGTCGTGCATCTGTGTGCGGTGCTGCTGCAACACGGCCCGGAAACGCTTGGGAGAATCCTGCAGGAAATGAAACAGTGGATGGAAGACAAGGAATATGAATCGGTATATCAAATGATGGGCAGTGCCTGCCAGGTGAACGCCATTCATCCCGAGGCCTGGGACAGAATGAACTACATCAAGACATTGCACAGCTAAAGGGCGCCTCTATTAATTCATGATTGGCATCTACGCACATGAGGCCGCCCGCAGGGAGCCAGCCAGGCGTCCCGGTATTGCGTTGTGCGCCTTGGCAAGGGCTGGGCCATTCCCTGCGGAGCACGCCTTGCCCCGGAACGCCTGGCTGACGCTGAATGGGGCTTTGTTACTGTTCGTCTTAGTAACCTTAACAGGGGGTTGAAAAAAGCCTTCCATGGTTTTTTTTAACCCGGAAAAACAAAAGTGTGCTTTTGTATTTCATTCATTTTCAATGGCTTATGGCCATTCAAAATGGCCGCATGTCCTTGTGCCGCATACAGGTTGTTGAACAATGATGTTTTTCAACAGCCTGTTATATATCATGTCTTGACCTGCCTGTCTCAACAGCGTGGACTACGTTGAGACGGGCGCTCCCAACGCAGTAGCAGGAGGGCTGATTCTCTTGCGCTATTGCGTCAGGGCTTCGGACTTGGTCTGGCTGAAGATCTGACAGGATACCTATTATCGAAATCATTGTTTTATTCACTGCTGCTGTGGCATTGACTGCGGGGCTTATCTGGTTGTTCAAGCCGGTAGCTTGCCGTATTGGCCTTGTGGATCAGCCCGGTGGCCGCAAGAATCACAGGCAGGCGACCCCCTTGATTGGTGGTGTGGCGATCTTTTGCGCTTTTCTGCTGCTGTTGCTGACCCTGGATATCTCTCTGGGGCAATGGCGTTCCTTTTTTCTGGCTGCTGCAGTGGTATTCATTATCGGTGTACTCGATGATTTTCAGGAAACACCTCCCTGGTCACGTTTTGCCGCCCAGATTGGTGCGTCTCTGGTAATTGTCTTGTGGGGTAATGTCGAGCTGCAGAGTCTGGGGGGATTGTTCAGTAATCGGGAGGTATTGCTGGGTGTACTGGCGGTGCCGTTCAGTGTTTTTTGTAGCGTAGGGGTTATCAATGCCACCAACATGCTTGATGGCCTGGATGGACTTGCCGGTGGCCTGTTGCTGATTTTTTTTAGCGCCTTGGCGGCACTTGCCTGGCGAGGCGGGCTGGTGGCGGATACTCAAATTTTGCTTCTGTTCTGTGGTGCTCTGGTAGGGTTTTTGTTGTTCAACTTTCGCTTTGCCGAAGGCCGCTCGGCAACTGTATTTCTGGGAGATGCCGGTGCTTTGTTTCTGGGTCTGGCAGTTGCCTGGTTCCTGATGCGCTTTACCCAGGAGCCCATCGGCCTGCTTCGCCCGATCACTGCGATCTGGTTGTTTGCACTGCCTATTATGGATGCTGTCGCCATTATGAGCAGGAGGGTGATGCTGGGTCGTTCTCCTTTCTCTCCGGATCGGGAGCATTTCCATCATATTCTGCTGGCTGCCGGGTTTAGCGCCAGAACCACGGTGTTTATCATGTTGGGACTCAGCGTGTTGATGGCTGCAGTCGGGCTGGCTGGAGAATGGAGTGGAGTGCCTGAGTTTTTGATGTTCTATGGTTTTCTGCTGCTTTTTGCGGCTTATTTCTGGAGTATGCACCATGCCTGGAAGGTTATGAAGGCATTGCGCCGGGCGCATGACCACAGATTTCAGCAAACAAAAAAGCACAGGGACAATGCCAATGTATGATCTGCATTGCCATATATTGCCGAATATCGACGACGGCGCCGACGATTTGTCTGTTGCGCTGAAAATGGCGCAGATTGCACTGGGCGATGGCATCACGCATCTGGCCTGTACCCCGCACATTTATCCTGGCCTGTTTGACAATACTCCAGAGGATATTGCCGCAGCGCTTCAGTCATTTCGCAAGGAACTGGATGCCCAGGGTATTGACCTGGAGCTGGCATATGGAGCGGATATCCAGGTTGTTCCTGAACTGGTGGAGAATTTGCGCTGCGGGGCGTTTCCCACTTTGAACCAGTCACGTTATTTCCTGTTTGAGCCGCCCCATCATGTACCGCTGGTGAACTTTGACCGGTTTGTGTCTGATGCGCTTAGTGCAGGGTTTGTGCCTGTCATTACCCATCCCGAGCGGTTGAACTGGATCAGAGGACACTACCGGGAATTTGTTTCTGCGGTACAGGCAGGTGCGTGGATTCAATTGACGGCAGGTAGTCTCAGCGGACGTTTTGGTCGGGCTGCAAGATACTGGAGTGAAAAGATGATGGGTGATGGCATCGTGCATTTGCTGGCTACGGACGGACACAATTGTAACAGCCGGCCGCCGTTGCTGGCGGAAGGCGAGCTGATGGCACAGAAATACGTGGGGAAGGAGGAAGCGGCGAGGCTGGTGCTGGATCGCCCTCGTTCTGCATGGGAAAATGCTGATCCTGAAAGCATTCCTCCGCCGCCGGGATGCAGCCAGCGCGGAAAGATCGATAGCGGAAAAAAGCAGGGCTTTCTCCGGCGGTGGCTTTCCTGACAGGATGTTGAAAAACATCGTTTTTCAACATCCTCCTAAGGGAGCGCCGCAACAGTTTGTAAGCCCCTGTTTCAGGCGGAAAAACATAAAATTTTATGCTGAACATTTGCAGCGTTCCAATGATATTATAAACGTATTCCTGTTTCTCTATGGAGCTTAAATTGCCATTCTGGCGCAAGCCGGAATCCATGACCCAGGCCTGAACCCGCGGATTCAGGCCTGGTTTACCGAACTGCGTAGTTTGCCGGAGTGACGAGTATTGATTTGTTCAGGACTTCCCTAAACAAGATGTTGAATCGGTTTGTTTTTTCTCTTGCAATGCTGATATGCCTGGCGTGTACCCAAATGGTTGCCGCCGAGGATATTCTTGACGATATTGCGCCGGGGCAACAGGCAGGTGCGCCAGGGGCGGATTCCTCTGTTGCCCGGGGTCTCGGCGCAATGGATTTGGGTTCCTGGGAGTATCGTATCGGGCCGATGGATGTGATCGAAGTGGAGGTTTTTCAGGCCGGGGAGTTGAGTCGCGTTGCCAGGGTGAATACCCAGGGGTATGTGTCATTGCCTTTGATCGGCACGGTCAAGGTGGGAGGGCTGACAACAGGGGAGGCTGAGCGCCAGATCGAAAAAGTACTTGGGGAAAAATACCTGCAAGATCCCCATGTGACGGTATTTGTCAAGGAATATGAAAGCCAGAAAATCACAGTCGAGGGCTGGGTGAAAAACCCCGGGGTATTCCCGCTCAAGGGCAAGACCACTTTTCTGCAGGCGATTGCCAATGCCAAGGGCATGGACAGGCTGGCGGACTTCTCTGAAGTCGCCATATTCCGCACTGTTGACGGGAAAACCACAGGATATATTTTGTCCTATACCAAAGTGAGATCCGGTCAGCAGATAGACCCGGTGCTGCAAAGTGGTGACATCATCGTTGTCAACAGAAGTGGCAGCAAAGCCGGATGGGAACTGTTCACCAAAACGCTTACCAGCTTTGTCGGCTGGACAGTACTGTTTTGATGTGCCATGAATCCTGAAACCCCCAAGCCACTGCCGCGCAATGTATTGGCCCTGTCAGATGAGGAGCGCGAGCTTGCTTTGTATGAGAGGGTGCAAGGCAGTTTTGATGATGAAGAAGGGCTGAATCTGAAGGGGTATTGGCTGGTCATTGTCCGGCACAAGTTCACGATTATTCTCTTTACTCTTATTGCGCTGGTAGCCAGCGCTATTGCTACATCCCTGCAAACCCCGGTCTATCGCAGCAGTGTGAAGCTGCAAATTGACCGGGAGGCCGCGAGAATCGTCAACTTCGAAGGGGTTACCCCCAGGGAGTCGGCATACAGTTATGATTTCTATGAAACCCAGTACCAGCTACTGAAAAGCCGCGGGCTGGCGAAGCGGGTCGTCGAGCAACTGGGGCTGGAGTCATCAGGCCAGTTCAGGGCAGAAGAAAAACCTTCCTTTTTCCGGGAAGTGAAAAGCTTTTTTTCCGGCGAAAGCCATGGGGATGGCGGTGAGGCGGAGAATACTGCTGGCCCCACGGGGCTGGAGCATCTGCTGTTGGCGAATCTGACGGTCAGCCCGATAAAGAATTCCCGGCTGGTGGTTGTAAGTTATGACAGCCCGAATCCTGAGCTGGCGGCCAAAGTGGTGAATACGCTGGCCAAGAGTTTTATCGACACCACCATGGAGAGGCGCTTCGAAAACTCCTCCTATGCAAAAGCCTTTCTTTCTGACCGCATCAAGCAAGTCCGGGCCAATCTGGAAGGATCGGAACGGAAGCTGGTGGAATATGCCGGTGAAAGGGCAATTGTGGACATGGATGCCAAGCAAGGCATATTGATGCAGAAGCTCCAGGCGCTGAACGCCAGGCTGACGGAAGTTGAGGCGCAAAGGATCAAGGCAGAGTCCAGGTTTCAAGAGATGAAAAACAGCGGTGCACAGGGTTATGAGCGGATTTCCGCCAGTGAAGTGATCCAGTCCTACAAGGAAAAACTGGCGGACTTGGAGGGAGAATATGAGGACAATCTGCGCGTATTCAAGCCTGCCTATCCGAAGATGCAGCGGCTGAAAGGCCAGATCGAGGAGCTTGAGCGCAAGATTGCCGAAGAAAGCGCAGGCATCCAGTCTTCCATCAAGAGCAGCTATCAGGCGGCGGTGAGAGAGCAGGCCATGCTGCAGTCGCGCATGGCGGATACCAAGGGGCAGATCCTCGATCTGCAACGCAAGAGTACGGATTACCAGGCATTGAAACGAGACGTGGAGACCAACCGCGAGCTGTATGATGGCCTCTTGCAGCGTATCAAGGAGGTTGGCGTGGCTGCGGGAGTAGGAGCCAATAATATTTCCATTATTGACAAAGGCGAGGTGCCGGGCGCCGCCTACAAGCCCAACCTGATGAAAAATCTGCAGATTGCACTGGTTATTGGTCTGTTGGGTGGCATAGGTCTGGCTTTCCTGTTCGAACACCTGGATGACACGATCAAATCGGCATCTGAGCTTGAAAAGCTTGTCGAGCTGCCTGTCCTGGGCGTTATTCCGGAACTGCGCCTGGAGGATGATGCCGAATCGGTGGCGCTGAAGACCTGCATGGAGCCGAAATCAGCGATTGCCGAGGCCTATCGTTCCTGCCGGACGGCACTGTCGTTTTCATTGCCGTCTGGCTCCCCGGAAATACTGCATGTAACGAGTTCCATAGCCGGAGAGGGGAAAACCACCACTGCAGTCAGCCTTGCCCTGACGTATGTGCAGGCCGGGGCAAATGTGTTGCTGGTGGATGCTGATCTGCGCAATCCATCACTGCACAGCGAACTTGATTTTCCCAATGAAGCGGGTTTAACCAACTACCTGGCTGGTGGTTACAAGGTCAGTGAGGTTCTCCAGAATGGCATTGTGGAGGGTTTGTATGTGATGACCGCCGGCCCGCTGCCGCCGAACCCCGCCGAGCTGCTGGGAAGCGGCAGGATGATGGAGTTTTTGCAAACTGCAGAGGAAAAATTTGATCTGGTGATTATCGACGGACCGCCAGTGCTGGGACTGGCCGATGCTTTGATACTGGCGAATCTGGCCCGAGCCACCATTGTGGTGGTGGATGCCGGGGTTACCCGCACGGGTGCGCTCAAGGGTGCCGTGCAACGTCTGCGGCAGGCTCGCGCCAAGGTGTTGGGAACATTGCTGGTCAAATACGGGCAGGGACGCAGCGGCTATGGATATGATTATCAGTATGACTATAACTACTATGGCTGTGCAGATAGCGATGCCCGGAGCCGGCCCAAGCTGGCTTCCTGAGTATTTGCCAGGTTTCCAGCCAAACTGATGCCAGGGGTTACAGAACAGTTTTTCGCCAGGGTGCTTGCTTATTATCGAGCGCCTCAGTCACATCCGGCTTCCGTTGATGCCGCGACACCGGTTTCCGGAGAATTTTCCGCTTTCCTTGATTACCTTACCCGCCCGGAAGAGCGTCTGGCTCCTGTTGCCCATAAACTGGGTTGCCGTACCGATGAACTCCTGGCTGCTTCATGTTTTTATATCCGCCAGTTGTTGTTTTCAGATGACTGCAATCACTATTGCGTACTGGGGCTTCCAGCCAACGCTGACGACAATGAAATCCGGCACAGATACCGTTTACTCATCCGTCTTTTTCATCCAGACAGGAGTGGTGGCGCCAAAGGGCATTGGGAAGAACAGTTTGTACGCCGCCTGAATCGTGCTTATGGTGTACTCAAACACCCGGAGAAACGCCGTGCATATGACCAGGAACCAGGGCGTAACACCCAAGGCGGCAAGGCCGCAGGAAAAAAACGTCAGCATGGGCAGCCGGCAGGCTGGAAAGTGTCGCCCCAGATGATTCCACGTTCAGCCAGCCCGCTGGAACTGCCCTATCGATTCAGGTTTCTGCAGCGGCACCCAAAAACGGTGATCTGGCTGGTGATTTTATTGCTGTTGGGAGCGGTACTGCTGCTGGTTTCCCTGAGTGGCCCAGGAAACACCACATTGACCCTGGCAAAACCGGAACGGGCTGGCGAAAGTGTGGCTGATGGCGTGCCTCCCAGCTTGTTTTCTTCGGCAGATGCATGGACAGGCGCCGCCCCGGAGGTTGTGAAGGAAAGCTTGCCGGAGATAGGGATGATTGAACCCAAGGCAGCGCAGCAGCCTGATTCTAAAACAGCCAGCCAGGAGGCCGTGATGGAAAGAAGCACGCCGGTACCTGCCCGGCAGAGCAGAGCAGCCAGCCATGAGCAACCTGGTGCGGAGCCTGCCGTACCCGCCACCATGGCCAATCTGCCGTATCCGGGTTTTGATGGTGCGAAGATACCGGCTTCCAGGGCCATTGAAAGACCCAACCGAAACCTGCAGCGCAGAGCCGGGGCGCGCAACGGCAGCGAAACCTTGCCCTGGTTGCAGCCAGAGTATGTGTTTATGCAATATGTGCGCGCCTATGAATCTGCTGATCTGAACAGGTTATTGAGCCTGTTTACCCTGGAACCGAGCACGAACCAGGGGCAAGGGCGAAACCTGATCAGGAGTGGCTATGCCTCGGTGTTTCAACAGACCCGCCACAGAAAAGTCGATGTGGAGCAGGTTACCATAAGGCAGCTGGGCAACACTGCATACCAGCTGAAGGCCAACTTGCAAGTGGTAAATGAAGCAAAAAATGGCAACAAAACCCGCTTTCATGGCGAATTGGTGCTTCAATTGATCCGCAAAGGGAAAAAACTGTACATTGCCAGCCTCCTGCACAATGTAGCCAGCACACAAGAGGCGCCCTGAGGAATGAGATTGCCAAAAGCCAAAATGGTCGCCATCAGAATATCGGTCTTGCTGATAGCACTGCTGGTTGCCTGGAGAATCCTGGCCAGCGGCCTGGGGGAGCATTATGTGCGGCAGGCGCTGTTGGGTAACGAGCAGGCCATAGACCAGGCCTTGCTATGGAATCCTGACCATCCTGTTGCCCTATATCTCAAGGGGAAGGCTCTGCTGCCGAATGACCGGAACAGGGCCGAGCAGTTGTTGCGTAAAGCCATTGCCCTGAATCCAGGCAATGCAGCCCCCATGGAAGCACTTGCACAGTTGCTGCTGGACAGGGGGCAGCATCAGGACGCAGATGAAATGATCAGCCTTGCTGTACGCCGGATGCCTTCGCATAAAATTATCAGATTGAATGCGGCACGATACCGGGCGGCGCGTGGACAATTGGTGCAAGCCATGGAGAACTGGGCCGTGGCGCTGGAGCTGGATCCTGGCCTGGGCAACAGGATTTATCCTGCCTTGAGCAAGATTGCCGGGAATGAACAATCGGTTGGCATGTTCAAGTTTCTGGCTGAGGCGCCTCCTCCGTGGTGGGACGCATTCTTCGAATATCTGAGCAGACATGCAAAGAAGCTTGAAACTGTGGTGGCCGTGGCTTCCCTCCGGCATGCCAGTTCTGTGCCCCTGTCCAGGATGGAGAGAAAGCTGCTGGTTGAACGCCTGCAACAGGATCAGCAATGGGCGGAAGCCTATCTGGTATGGATAAATGGCCTGGATGCCAGAGAGCGTGAATATCTTGGCAGCGTATTCGATGGCGGTTTCGAATTGCCCCCTGCAAATGCAGGCTTTGGCTGGCACTTTCCTGAAGACAAGGCATGGGTCATTCGGCGCAAGCATACCTATGGTGCTGAGGGGGAAAAGGCTTTGCATATTTACTACAAGGGTCAAAACACTCCACAGAAGCAGGTATACCAGCCGTTGCTGTTGAGCAAAGGGCGCTATGCGATGTCCCTGCGTACACGGGTTGACCGCCTGCGTATTCAGGGTGGATTGAAATGGGTTGCCCGCTGTGCAGGAGGCGATACAAGGCTACTGGGAGAAACCGCGTTGCTGGTGGGGGCTAGTGATTGGGAAACCCAGCAGTTTACATTTGAAGTTCCTGACGACAAGGCATGTACCGGGCAGTTGTTGAGGCTGGAAATCGTGGGAAAAAACGGTGATGAACACATTGTTGAGGGAGAGCTTTGGTTTGATCGTTTGTCTATCCACAAGCTGGAATGACTACAGGGCATTCCGGGAACCCCTGTCTGGAACAGGGATGAAATGATCTCCTCCCAATCCTGCAAATCGGCATCGCATTGCGCCAGGATAGAGGTGTTACCAACGATCACCAGCATGGGAGAAGACCATGAACAAGATTACGGCAATTGGATTGGATCTGGCAAAGACTGTTTTGCATGCAGTGTGTTGAGATGCGCACGGTAAACGCCGCTCACGCAACAAACTGCAACGCAAACAGATCCCCAGGCCATCGCAGAAGCGGTGGTACGCCCGCAGATGCGCTTTGTCACCACCAAAAGCACGGAAGGACAGGTGACAAGGGCTTGCCATTGCCTGCAAGCTGCGCCTTGACACGCGTCCTGTTTGAAGCACTGAGGACGATATATTTGGTGGCCGGGTTAATAATAAACACTATAATGCTAGCATGACGGTGTGGTACAACTTGTTGTCGAGAGACATTTTTCAGGCTGGAAACCCATATTCGACCAATAGCCCGCCAGGCAGAGTGACAAACAGATTACGAATGAAAGCGATTATATCAATGTTGATAATGGCACTTGCGCTGCAGGTAGGCAGTGTGTCGGCAAAAGACACCCAGAATGCCGTGCTGGCTTCTGTGAAGGGTGACGTATTGCTGTTTCAGGGAGACCGCTATTTGCCTGTTCAGACGGGTCAGCGGGTATCGGATGGCGACCGCCTGATGATCATGGAGGGAGCAGAGGTCAAGGTGGTTTTTGACAGTGGCTGCGAAGTGGTATGGAAGGGCGCAAAGATTGTTGATGTCGATGTCGAAAGCTGTCCCACGCTGGCGGGTCTGTGGATTCCCTGCATCGGAGGAGGGGCTGGCGGCGCAGAGGGTGTTGCGATCATCCTCACTCAGATTATGGGATCTGTTCTGGTAAAACGTGATGGGCAGTTCCATATTGCCCGGGAAGGAGAGGTTCTGGATCATGGTGATCAACTGAAAGTCGATGGCAAGGCAGAAGTAAACTACAAGGGCGCCTGCAGTGTTGTCTATGAAGGGAAAAAAACAGTTGCTGTGGACGAAAACAGTTGCCCCATTGCTGTTTTGAAAGAGCTCAAGGGTGAGGTTTTTGTTGATGAAGGCCAGGGGTTTCATCCGGTCGCCAAGGGGCATGAGCTAAAAAACGGGGTCAAGCTGCGGGTGCCGGAGAAATCCCGTGTTGAAATATCCTACTTCAATGGTTGTGATGAGGCCTGGGATGGCCTTGAGGTCATAGAAATTGATGCTGGTAAATGCCCGCTTGCGGCGGCTGCCCCTGTTGGCAACTGTACGCCCGCAATTTTTGGCAACCAGACTCCGGTGGATGTAATGACCTTTGTCGGGACGGGAGTTGTGCTGGGGATTATTCCGGGCACAGACAACCCCGTGTCTCCGCCTCCTCCTGTCAGCCCCTGATTCCGGTTTTTCTTCCACGTCGTGGAAGCAGGAAGCGGGTGTGGCTTTGGTTCCGGTTTCTCTTGCCCAGGAAAGCAAAGACAATGCAAAACCCTCTCTCTGTATATCGACAAGGCATCTTCTGGCTTGTGGTGCTGATACTTCTGTTTGCACCCCTGTTTCGCGCCGGTAATCTGCCGTTGCCGCTATTGCTGCTGGAACTGATTTCCCTGTGTATTCTTGTTCTGATGCTGATGCGTCCCTCGGAATTGCTGCGGCTCACTGTCATGCAACTGGTGATGCTGGGAGGGATGGTTGTGCTGCCCGTGCTGATGCTGATTCCCGTACCGGCTGCATCGTGGCAGCAATTGCCGGGGCGCGAGGCTTTTTCCGAAATCTATCGGGCAATCGGCATGAGCGGGGAGCAGGCCTGGCGTGCCATTACACTGGCGCCATACAAAACAGAAGGGGCGCTGTGGGCGCTGTTGCCGCCCCTGGTGGTGTTCGCTGCTGTCATCAATCAGCCGCAACAGAACATTCTCAAGCTGATCTATGTGGCCTTGGGCATGGCTGTGTTTCAGTCGGTGTTGAGCCTCATGCAATATGGGGGAGGAGGCGCCAGCTTGCTTTACCTGCCCAATGAATACGGCATCAAAGCTGCCGCAGGCACCTATCTGAACAGGGATCACCTGGCAGGTCTTCTGGAAATGCTGTTTCCGGTAGCGCTGGCATTGCTTGCGGCAACGGTGGGTCAGCACAGGTTTGATTCTGCCCAGGGACCCTGGCGCAAGCGGTTGAGCTTCCTTGCTACAGCCAAAGGGCACCAAGCCAGCATCTACGCTGTTATTGGTGTACTGATCATATTGTGCCTGGTGTTCACTCGCTCCCGGGTCGGTATCGTCCTGACCATGCTCGGACTGTTCCTGGCCTTGCTGGTGTTTGCGCGCCGCCTGGGTGGGGGCAATGTATATGGCACTTATGGAACCGTGATCGCAGTGATTGTGGTGCTGACGGTGGAAATAGGCCTTGCCCCCATTCTTGATCGCTTTTCCATGGATCCCGTGGAGGATTTCCGCTGGAGCATCTATGCGACATCCATGCAGGGGGCATTGGAGTTTTTCCCAGTGGGCGCAGGGCCTGGAACCTATCCGGAAGTCTATCCACATTTTCAGCCCGTCGGCATCGATGCTTTCGTCAATCATGCCCATAACGATTACCTGGAGTGGATATTTGACAGTGGCGTCCTGGCGCTGCTCCTTGTTCTTGTTGGGCTGGGTCTGTATGCCCTTGGCTGGCGCAGGTTGTGGATCAAGGGGCGCTGGCGTACCTTCCGTTATGTTCAGGCTGGCGCTGGCATTGGCGTATTTCTCTTGATACTTCATTCTTTCGTGGATTTCAATTTGCACAAACCGGCCAACGCCATCTACTTTGCGTTCTTGCTGGCAGTATTCCTGAAAGAAAACACGGAAGAGATGATGCTCAAGGAAAGGTCGGGCAGAAAGACTGGAGCCAGGGGCATGCAAGTTCCCGCAACTTCCACACCAGTGATCCGTCAGTCGAGAAATGGCGTGTCCCTGGATGACTGGTAGACTATCGACGTAACCTGCGTCTGGCGTACTCGATCAATCCGGCTGATAACCTGTGTGCATACAGCAAGGGCAGCCATAGCTGATTTTTCCTGCCATAGGATCTCAGCACATAGACGCCGGGTGGCAACAGGATGTCCTGCAGGCTCTTTCGCAAGATGGTGCTGTTTTTCAAAGACCATATGTCGCGGAGTGCAAAGCTGGCGGCATGGCGTTCAAGCATTCTTGCGCTGGATTCCTGTTGATGGATTTGGTTCAGCTTGTCATGCAGGGTGTCAAGCGTTTCGCAGTTGAACGCCAGTTGTACGGCAGCGATGGCGGCAGCGCAGATCCGGCTGATTTTTTTTTCGGCGGCGCTTTGGACGAACCGCTGCATTTCCCCATCACCCAGTCCCATGGCGAGCAAATGCATATCGTATATCCACAGGGTTCGAATACTGTCGCCGCTGGCGGTGTGCTTTGCCCAGTGTATGCAGGCGTGTAGCAGGGCGTGTACCGGGTTCATGGCGCAGGGGAGGTCGGCCAGTTCGGGAATACTTGCTGCAGAGCCGATGATTTCATCATAATCCAGCAGGTGAGCCAGCAGCACATAGCTGCTGCTCCTCCAGTGAATGTCCAGAGGCAGGTTATGTTGCCCGGGGGAGGTGTCTTTGAAGCCCAGTTCCTGTCCCAGATAGCCCTGGCGATAGACGTATTCATACCCTTCTGCTTCCAGAATCCGAAAGACCGCAGGCAAATCCCTGCGAGAGAAAAGCAGGTCGATATCGCCTCTGGTTCTTGCGCCAGGCTGCCGGTAATGAGTGTAGGCGATGGCTGATCCTTTTAGTACAATGGGATGAATTCCCGACGCCTGCAATCTTGTCAGCAGATGGCGGATTCTGCTTTCCGCAGCCAGGTCGCAGGCTGCTTGGTGAAAGGCTGTTTTCCTTGCCCGTTCACGGATGTCGGCAGGCCAGGTTTTCCATGCGGAAGCATTCTTGCACAGATGGTAGACCAGCGGGTACAGGCCCTGCAGATGGAGTTCCTGTTGCAACGCATCTGCAAAAGCGGTGTTAGCCGCATCAGGCCATGATGGGATTTTCCCGCCGAGTATGGAAAAAATGAAACCATCGGCGGATTGCTGGTGTTGCGGCATATACACAGGATAGGTTTGAAAGCTGGCCGGTACGGCAAACCATTTTACTCTATTCAGGAGAAGTATAATCAGATGAAAACAGCATTGGTATGCGGTGCGGGTGGCTTTATCGGCAGTCACATGGTTCAACACCTCAAGCAGGAGGGGTTCTGGGTCAGGGGCGTGGATCTGAAGTTTCCCGAGTTTGCGCAAACAAAAGCAGATGATTTTGCCCTGGGCGACCTGCGCGATCCACATTTCTGTAGCCATGTTGTCGATCGGCATTTTGATGAGGTGTACCAGTTTGCAGCAGACATGGGTGGCGCAGGCTTCGTGTTTGTTGGTGACAATGACGCAGACATCATGCACAACTCGGCGATGATCAACCTGAATGTGCTGGAAGCGTGCCGCAAACGCAATATCAGGCGCATCTTCTATTCTTCGTCAGCTTGTGTTTATCCCGAATTCAATCAGCTTGATCCTGAAAACCCCACGACGGAAGAAAACAGTGTTTATCCAGCGCAGCCGGACAGTGACTATGGCTGGGAAAAACTCTTTAGCGAGCGTTTGTACCTGGCCTATCACAGGAACTACGGTATGGATGTGCGGGTAGCCCGTTATCACAATGTCTTTGGCCCGGAAGGTTCATGGAATGATGGGAGAGAAAAAGCGCCAGCCGCGTTCTGCCGAAAGATTGCCGAAGTCGAGGATGGTGGTGAGATTGAAATGTGGGGCGATGGGGAGCAGACTCGTTCTTTCATGTATGTGGATGAATGTATCGAGGCCACCTTGCGTTTCACCCGGTCTGATTGGACCGGCCCGGTTAACATCGGATCCGAAGAAATGGTCAGCATCAATGAATTGGCCAAAATGGTCATGGACATTGCGGACAAGAAAGCAAGCATCAAGCATATTCCAGGGCCGCTGGGCGTGCGCGGACGCAATTCCGACAATAACCTGTATGAGAAAATGCTCGGCTGGCGTGCTTCAGCATCTTTGCGCAAAGGGCTGGAAGCAACCTATCCCTGGATAAAACAACAAGTCGAAAAGGCGAAAGCTTCTTGATGTTGGCGTAGGAGCACCTCATCGCCGTGATGCTTGAATGAACCTATGTCCAATCCTGTCCCCGCTATTGCCCAACTGCCCCATGTAGATATCCTTGGCAACCGTGTTCACCTCATCGAGACAACACTGGCGGCAGATTACATCGAGGACTGGATCACTCATCCACGAGAAAAGCCTGCGCGGATGATCGTGACCGGCTTTCACGGATTGCATTGTGCAATGGAAGATCCCGCTTTCAAGACCATACTGGATCAGGCGGAATTGTTTGTGCCCGATGGAATAGCCCCGGTGTGGATTGCCAAATGCTTGGGTAAAAAGGTGAGTGGCAGAGTGACGGGAGCCGATTTGATGCGCTGTTTCTTCAAGCGTGCAGATAAAAAGGGGTACAGTAGCTTCTTTTTTGGCGATACAGATGAAACCCTGGAAAAACTGAAGCAGACCCTGGAATCAAACTACCCGGGTCACAAGATTGCTGGTCAGTATTCACCGCCCTTCAGGGAGCATAGCCAAGAAGAAAAACAAGCCATGATTGACAAGATCAACCAGGCCAGGCCCGATGTTCTTTGGGTGGGCCTGGGGTTGCCCAAGCAAGAACGCTGGATTGCGGAAAATCACCATAAGCTCAATGTCCCTGTTGCCATTGGCGTGGGGGCTGCCTTCGGTTTTCATAGTGGACAGGTCAAGCGTGTACCTGAATGGGTCGGAAATGCCGGGTTTGAATGGCTGTGGCGATTCTTGGCAGAACCCGGGAAGCTGTGGCGCAGGGATGCGATCGACGGGCCGCGATTTATTCTGAAAATCATTGGAAACTGGTCACGGATAAAGAAGGCGAACCTGACTTGATGTTGGCAGATTCGGGTACCATGGGGATATGATAACGAAAATCAGAAGCTTGCCCCAATTGAGTATGTTGCTAGAAAAAGGGATGGCATCCTGATGCTTGTATGAGCGTCCGTCGGCACACGTTCTATAATCTTGCCGGCCATGGTCTGTCTCTGGCTGTTCTGCTGGCCACTGTCCCGTTTTACATCGATGCCATAGGTGTGGAGCGCTATGGCGTTCTGAGCGTCATCTGGTTGTTGCTTGGCTACTTCGGCTTTTTTGATTTTGGTATTGGACGTGCAGTTGCTCATCAGGTAGCGGTTTGCGTGGATGGTAATCCCGAAGAAAAACGCCATGAAATCCTCTGGACAGCCTTGCTGGCCGCCGTTCCCCTCAGTCTCCTGGGGGCGGCGCTGCTCTATTTTGCTGTTGACTATGCATTGGAGAATTGGGTGCAGATGCATCCTGGACTCAGAGCAGAGGTTGGGGATGCGCTGATCTGGGTGAGTCTGTCTCTTACCCTGCTGTTGCTTTCCGGTGTTTTTAGCGGCGTCCTGGTGGGAATGCGGCGTTTTCTCGAAATCAATGCTTTGGGTGTCGGTACGAAATTTCTGTTACAGGTGCTGCCTCTGGGTACTGCGCTGCTGTTGTCGCCTGGCCTTGGGGAGTTGGCGATGGCTGTATTTTTTGCCCGGCTTCTCAGTCTCGCAGGGTGGGTGTCCGTATGTTACAGGATCATGCCCTATGCGCTGTCACCAAAATGGCGGAGGGGTTTGGTTGGGGGATTGTGGCGCTATGGTGGATGGGTCACGGTGAGCGGCGTGGCTGGGCCAATTCTGTCGGGTATGGAAAGATTGCTCATCGGTACCTTGGTTGGCGCTGCAGCTGTAACCTTCTATGCGGTGCCTTACAGCCTGATCTCGCCGGTGACCGTTCTGGCCGGAAGTCTGGGGGCAGCGCTGTTTCCTCTTTTCGCCGCCTCCAGTGGAGAGCGAAACAGGTACCTGGAAGCCCGGGCCGCCGGGGCTGTTCTTGCGGTCGTTACACCTCTGCTGGTTGCTCTTGCTTTCATCGTCCAGCCTTTTCTTGGCATCTGGATTGATGCCGATTTTGCCAGGCAGGCAGGGGTGGTTCCGCAAATTCTGATCATGGGGTTCTGGGCAAACAGCCTTGCCATTATTGCGCACTCCAGATTGCAGGGCAGCGGACAGCCCCGCGCAGTTGCCTTGATACACATGGCGGAAATCCTGCCATATTTGTTGCTGCTGTATGTGCTTGTAGCTGAACTCGGCATTGCCGGTGCGGCAATCGCCTGGACTTCCCGCGTGATCGTTGACGCCTTGTTGCTTGGAGGAAGGAGCGGGTTGCTTGCCGAACTCGGCGTCAAATTGTGGATTCCTTTTGCAATTGTGCTGTTGTCGGTGTTCCTTGCCCTGGTCGTCGCTGACGATCTGTGGGCATTAGGCCTCCTCGGCAGCATAATGGTGGTGGTGGCCATATGCTGGGCATGGAGGATTGGCCTGGATGAAGAAGGCAGGATGCTGGTCGCAAAGTGTTCTCCGTTTGGGAGGTTGGTAAAGTGACTGACAAGCGTCAAGCAGTTGTAAAGGAACTGTATGCGGATAAAGGAGCGGGTTATTTTCAGGAAGTGCGCCTGGATGTGCTGGAAGCTGTTCCTCCGTCCAGCAGGAAGGGGCGCTTGCTGGAGATCGGCGCGAGTGGTTGCCGGACGCTTATTCATGCCAAAGAAAAGGGCTTTGCTGAAGCTGTGTATGGCATTGATATTGTGGATTGCAAGCTTGATACTGATTTGCAAGAAAAGCTTGACGGCCTGGCCATTGGTGATATTCAGACAATGGAAAAAGCCTTTGGCGGAATGGAATTTGACGTGATTCTATGCCCCGATGTACTGGAGCATCTTGTCAACCCTTACCGTGTTGTCAGGAAATTGAAGGGTTGGTTGAGAGTAGATGGAGTGGTGGTTGCGAGCCTTCCAAACATCAACTATTGGCGGGTCATTTTCGGTATCCTGTGGAAGGATTCCTTTTCCTATTCGAACAGGGGGATACTGGATCGAAGTCATCTGCGCTTCTTTGCGCGGAAAGATGTGGAAGCGTTGTTTACGGAGAACGGATTCCAGGTGCTGGCGGTTCACTCCAACGCCGGCGGCTGGAGGGGGCGGCTCGCCCAGCGACTGCTTGGCTGGCTGCTCGGGCGTTTTCTGGCCTATCAATACATTGTAGTAGCGCGCCCAGTGTCCGCTGTTGATCAATGAGTGATTGTCTTCAGCAGGGTCAGGATACTTCTCTCGCCGGGGAGCCGCCAGATGGCGAATTTCGCATTGTTCCAACAGTAGCGGTAATCGTGCTGAACTGGAATGGCTGGAAGGATACCATCCGCTGCCTCGCTTCGCTGCTTGACCATGATTATCCCCGGCTCTCCATTGTGCTGGTTGACAATGGTTCAACGGATGACTCCGTTGCCCGCATCAAGAACTGGCTGTCAGACTGTACACAGCTGAATGAGGTTACAGTTGTTGATGAAGGGAAAACAAGGACAACAACTGCAGCAGCCGCAGGAGGAAGCTGGAGGGCGCTGACCCTGATCACCAACCCGCATAACCTCGGGTTTTCTGCGGGAAACAATATTGGTCTGGACTATGTGATGGGTGCAGGGATGACATGTGGCAGTGTGCTGTTCCTGAACAATGATTGTGTAGTACAGCCCAACTGTATTCAGTGCCTGGTCGAAGCATCTTCGAACGGGGATGCGGTAGCATATGCGTTTCAGGTGGATGGAGCCGGTGTGGAGAGGTTCGCCATACAAAAATCCTCATTTCCAAAGCTGATCTATCTGCTTTCTCCATTTGTTGGTTGGAACCATGAATACTCCAGGAAGGAAGATTGTGTTGAAGTCGATTGGGTTGGTGGTGCGGCGCTGTTGATGGATATGCATGTCGTCAAGACATTGTTGCAACAGGATGGATATGTTTGGCGTCCCGATTATTTCCTCTATTGCGAGGATGATGAGCTTTCCTTTCGGCTGAGGAAAAGAGGCATGCGAATGCTGGTTCCCTTGCGCGCAGTGGTTGAGCACAGAAGCCACAGCCTCGGGAGCAGGCGTCGTTTGTATTATACGATTCGGAACAGGTTCCATCTGTGCCGGGATCACTTTGGAAGGATTGGCTGCTGGGCGGGAATTCCGGTTGTGGGAATGATTACGTTACTGGGCGCGGCCAAGGCCATGACCAAGGGGAGCCATGACGGTGCCCGTTTGCGAATGTCGGCGCTGCTGGATGGAGTCGCAGGCCGCCGGGGAAAGAAACATACCATTCATGAGCGCGGGCGGACAGGCAAGTGAATATTCTGCTTGTCCATCCCTGTCTCAAGCGAGGTGGTTCTGAAGCACGTTTGTTGTGGTCGGTAGAGGCATTGAAGGAAGCGCATCAGCTTACCATCGCCACTTCAGGTGGTGCGAACCTCGATGAGCTGAATGCCACCTACGGTACAGATATCGATTCCTCGGAAGTGAATGTGGTCGAAACCGGATTGCCGTGGTGGATCGTCTGGCTGAAAGCTGGCGATGCCCTGAAGGTGGCATGGTTCAACCGGCAGCTGCACCGGATTTCTCCAGGCTTCGACCTGGTGCTCAGTACCTACCACCCGGTCGATGTGCAGATACCGGCGATACAGTTTATTGCAGATTTTTCCTGGGATGACGAGGAGCGCCGTCGCCTTCATCCGGAACAAGGATGGCGAGGTTTCGTGCATGGCGACAATATGCTCCGGCGCATCTATCTTGGGTTTGCCCAATGGCTTTCCCAAAGCCTGTCTTTTACTGAAACCTTGCGCAAAAGCGCCTGTATCGTTTCCAATTCGCAATTCAGCGCCGCAATCTTGCGCAACAAGCATGGCATTTCCAGCCGGGTGATTTACCCTCCGGTTGCAGGAGCGTTTCCTGCCGTTCCCTGGAACCACAAGAAGAATCGTTTCATTGTTCTGGGGCGCATTGTTCCAGAGAAGGAGCTGGAGAAAGTAATATCCATTGTCGGTCAGGTCCGGGACAAGGGGCATGAGATGGAACTGCTCGTTCTGGGTGATTGGGAGAACAGTGGCTACGGGAAGAGTTTGCAGCAACGGGCGGAGGCCAGAGGCGGCTGGGTTTGCTTTGCCGGCGATTGCCGGGGGGAGAAAAAGGCCCGCTTGCTGGCCGAGAGCAAGTTTGCTATCCATGGCTGTGAGGGTGAAGCTTTTGGTATTGCGGTTGCGGAAATGATGAAGGCTGGTTGTATCTCTTTCGTGCCGGCAGAGGGCGGGCCTGCAGAGATTGTCAATGATGCCCGAATGCTGTATTCGAGCGCAGCGGATGCCATCAACAAGATTGATCTGGTATTGCGCAATGAAGGGCTGCAGCGGGAGCTGGTAGCGCATGTTGAGGCGCAGGGGAAGCAGTATTCGGAACAAGCGTTTATGGCGTCAATAAGGAATATCGTACTGGAATATAACCGTGATCAGTGACGGTATGAACAGATGGCCCCCAATGGCTTTTTCCGGAGCATTGCCGAACCCGTATTGCCATGGCAAATAATCAATCTCCCTTGAAAGGCCCGGAATGCTCTTTTATCGTGCCTACCCGAAACCGCCCCAAGGATATCCGGGCGCTACTGAGAAATCTGTCTGGGCAGACCGTACTCCCCGCCCAGGTGATCATCATCGATGCCAGTGACGCGCCCCATGAGGAGCTGAAGCGTGAGTTCCCCCGGCTGGAAATCAGCTACCATGTCTTTGAAGGCGAACCATCGGCCGCCGCCCAGCGCAACGCCGGTTTGGCGCATGTAAAGCCGGATGCTGAATGGATTGGATTTGTGGACGACGACATTCTGTTCGAGAAAGACGCCCTTGCCCATATGCAGGCTTTCTGGTGCCGGATACCGGATGAAGTATGTGGCGCAGCCTTCAACCTGAAGGAGCCATGCACAGATCATGGCTGGGGGCTGAAAAAATCCGGACTGGCGGGCAGGCTAGGCCTGTATCGTGGGGAAGCCGGTGCAGTAGCACCCAGTGGCTGGCATACGCGAATCGGAACAGTAGATGAAAACACGGTGGTGGAATGGGTGAGCACCAGTGCAGTTGTTTGGCGGCGTGCGGTTCTGGACAAGTATCACTTCGATGCGTTTTTCAAGGGTTACAGTTATCTGGAAGATCTGGATTTCAGTTATGGCGCAGGCCGGAATTGTCAGTTGGTTGTTGTGGCCGATGCGATGTTTCAGCACTGCCATCATCATGAGAATCTCTCTTCTGACTGGTATAACGTTTTTGGCCAGATGGAAGTGCGAAACCGGCTGTATTTCGTCAGGAAGCACGGGTTGTCTGTGTGGCGTTGCTACCTTGGATTGTGCATACGTTTTGGGCAAACATTGATGGAAGTTGTTGCCAAACGACAACTGCTACTGTTGTACCGTGCCAAAGGAAATTTGTTGGGGTTGTGGAAAAGTCTTTTCATGAGTAATTCCAATGAATGATGCATTTCATACGGATACCTGTGTTTTTTGCCGGGCTCCTGGTTTGGTGTTTTGGTTTTCAAAACAGGTCGAAAGGCGCGCCTATCCTGTTTGCAAATGTAATTCCTGTGGATCAGCCATGCTGTCACCGCGCCCTGCCCAGCAGGAGATGGATGCCTATTACGCTACCATGGGCTACGGTATGGAATCGTTGGCGGAATCCGTAGCATTGGACGTGGGACACTATCCTGACTCTGTTCAGGATGCGAGACGAATCATTGTGCAACTGTTGGTTTATTCCAAAGGCAAACGCTTTATGGATGTCGGAGCCGGAATCGGTTTTTTTTCCCGGGAAGCCATACAACAAGGCTTTTCCGTTACCGCCCTGGAACCCAATCCGCATTCTGCCGCCGGCTTCGAGGAACAAGTAGGCTTTGCGCCCATGCAGGAAGTGTTCAATGAGCAAATAGCTGAACTTTATAATGATTCACAGGACATTGTGCTGCTGAGTCAAGTGCTGGAACATGTTTGTGATGTGGAGAGCATTGTTGATGGATTGTCCAGGGTGTTGGTCAAGGGGGGGGTTGCCGCTGTCGCCGTTCCTCATTTCGGATCCCTCTTGTCTCGAGTGCAGGGGAGGCATGACATGTATATTTCGCCGCCAGAACATGTGAATTATTTTTCGATAAATGGACTGAACGCCCTGTTTCAGCGGCATGGTTTTGAATGCATAGTTGTCCACACAGTATCAAAAGTGCCAAGAGAGAAAATCCAGAAAATGTACCCTTCAATTCTTGGAAAGATCGCCTGGCGGGGATTGTATGCTTGGTTGAAACTATCTGAACTGTTTGATCGAGGAATGATCATCAATGCTTATTATCGGAAGAAGTGAATGATGGCAGTGACTTTCCACAGCGGGGACTCTTATCCAGCGGTGTTATGCAGGATGCCGATCCCTGGATCGATGGCATAAAGGTTCCTTTGTGAAGGTGCTCGTTAATGCGTATGCTTGCAACCCCTGCCATGGCTCAGAAGAAGGTGTGGGTTGGAACTGGGTCAGACTGATCGCACAATTTGCCGATCCTTGGGTGCTGGTAGCGAGCTACCAGCAGCCGGAGATCGAGGACTATCTGCAAAAACATGCGGACGACTTACACAATGTTCGTTTTCTCTATGTTCCCCATAAACCTTGGCATTATCAGCCGACCGCAGGCTGGCGGCGTATCGAAGGTTCGGTATTCAAGCCCGTCATGAATATCGCCTATGCACTATGGCTAAGGGATGCTTTCAAGCTGGCGAAAAGCCTTCACCAAGCCGAACAATTTGACCTGGCACATCAACTGACCTATGTGGGGTTTCGCTTTCCCGGTCGGTTATGGAAAATGAATCTGCCTTTTATCTGGGGGCCTGTCGGTGGGCTGGAAAACACACCCTGGCGTTTTCTGGGGGTGCTGGGTCTGCGGGGGGCTATCTATTATGCGGGTCGAAACCTGATCAATTCTTTACAAAGGGTAATGCTGCGTTCATCCCGCAAGGCATTCAGGAAAGCGCAACCGGTGATTGCCGCGACCAGTGGCATTCAACAAGAGATTAAGCGCTGGTATGGTGTCGACAGCCGTGTCATTTGTGAAGTGGGGCCTCCTGATAACATTGCAGAGACTATTCTCTGCCGAAATCCGGGCGAGCCACTCCGGCTGGTATGGAGCGGGGCGCACCTGCCCGGCAAGGCGCTGCCGTTGTTGTTGAAAGCCTTGGCGAAGCTGCCCGATGATGTGTCCTGGCAACTGGATATTCTGGGGGAAGGGGCATCGAGTAGCAACTGGCGCAGGCTGGCCGGTGAGCTGGGGATTGCGGGTCGTTGCAAGTGGCATGGCCGCCTCACCAGAGACAGGGCGCTGACGGTAATGGAGGCAGGGCATCTGTTTGTGATTACCAGTTTGAAGGATCTGACCTCTACCGTGTTGCTCGAAGCTCTTTCATTGGGGCTGCCCGTGATTTGTCCGGATCATTGTGGGTTTTCTGATGTCGTGGATAGCAGTTGTGGCCATAAACTGCCCGTGAAGTCACCGGAAGGCCTGATCCACGCGTACAATGAAACTATTGAAATACTGGCCGGGGATGAACAACAGCGCCAGAAACTGGCCAATGGTGCCCTGCGCAGGGCTGGCGTTTTTTCCTGGGAAAAGAAACAGGTGGAGCTGGAAGCGGTCTACAAGAAAACCCTGGCGCGGCAACCCAAATGAAACAGCAAAGCCTGTTGGCCGCGATTCGTTTTGACTATGTCAACCTGCAGGTATTCCTGTGGCTGGCGTTGTGGGCCGCGATCAACACCGGACACTGGAATCTGTCCGGCTGGCTGGATGGTGGTCTGGCGACGCTCAATGCCCTGCGGGCCAGTGCGCCTATCGGGGTAATTTTGGTGGGTGGACTGATGATGTTGTTCGTCCAATCACCTTTCCGTGGCAGGTTGACATTGCCCGAGGCGCTATTCTGGCTCTACGGGTTGGCTATGCTGGTGGCGTCTTTTCAGGTGGCGCCCTGGTTCAATACGGCCTATTGGGGTTTTTCCTTCATTGCCGTTCTGGTGGCCGTAAGGGTCTTCCTCATCGGTGATGAGCCATTGCGGCAAATCATCCGCTTGAACTATTTGACCTGGGCAGTGGCTACTGTCGTACTGGTCATGTTGTTGTTCTTTGCCAGAGATGTACTGTTCGAGGATGAATCAGGTTATGGCCTGGTAAACAGAACAGCGGATGTGGCGGGCGGCGCCATGAGCCGGGCCACAGGCATGGCCCGTTTTGCGGCCATTCCAGCGGTATTGGCGTTCGTCATGTTCTGGCGTGTTCGTGGATGGGTGAGTTGGTCCATTGCGGTGGCGGTGTTTGCCGGATCGGTATCTTTAGTCTGGTTCATGCAGTCCCGTGGCGCCCTGTTTTCTCTCGCGGGAACCCTGGTGTTCATCATGCTGTTCATGGGCAAGGTTCCCAGAGTTATCGCCGTGGGTTTGTTCATATTGGGATTGGGTGGTGGCGCCGACCTGATTCCTGAAGAAACCCGGACGTATATCGTTGAACATGCCACTCGCGGCACAGGGGTCGAGGGATTCAAGAGCATGTCGGGAAGGGACAAGATATACCGTATCGCCTGGCAAAGAATCCAGGAACAGCCCTTGCTTGGTTATGGCCCACAGGCGGATCGACGGATATTGGGCGAAAACGGGCAGAATGGCTTGCTATATGCCTGGTTGTCGGGTGGGTTACTGGGGATGCTCGGCTATGTGGGTGGGATGCTGGCATCCTGGTGGTATTTTCTGAAAATCATTTTCGGTAAGTTTCAGCTACCTTCGCGGGAGCGGGATATGCTCGTCATGACTGGCGGTATCCTGGCATTTCTGACCCTGCGAAGCTATCCGGAAAACACGGCGGCCCTGTTCAGCGTTGATCTGCTGGTGCAGCTGCCTGCCATGGTCTATATCGCCATGTTGTATCGTTATCTGGAAGTTGCCAGGCGTAGCAAGCGCCGCAGGGAAAAGATACGGCGCAGGGCAGAGGCCCGGGGCCGCTTTCAGGCGGAACCCGGCACTACATAGAAAAAGATGGAGAAGAACTGCAAAATGCTGCCGGCGAGCACGAACAAATGCCAGATGGCATGATTCCAGGTCAGGTTTTCCCAGGCATAGATCAAAGCGCCCAAGGTATAGCTCAAGCCGCCCGCCACCAGCAGGATCAGCCCCCCGGTTTCGAGATTGCTGACGAGGGGCTTGATCGCCAGCAAAACCAGCCAGCCCATTCCCAGGTACAAGGGCAGTGACCAGCGTTGCAGGGATGGGCTGCCTGCAAGCTTTACATAAATCCCGAAAAAGGCGATGGCCCACACCAGGCCAAACAGGCTCCAGCCCCAGGGGCCGTGCAGCGTGATCAAGGTAAAAGGTGTGTAGGTTCCTGCGATGAGCAGGAAGATCGCCGCGTGGTCAAATTTCTGCAGGAGCAGTTTGGCACGTTCGTGGGGAATGGCGTGATAAAGGGTGGAAGCCGTGTACAGCAGCACCAGGGTGCTGCCATAGACGGCGGTGCTGGTTACATGCCAGACGGTTCCGTGCAAAGTGGAAAAGGTCACCAGCAACACCAGGGCGGCGATGCTCAGGGGAATGCCGACACCATGGGTAATGGCGTGGGCGATCTCCTCGCCGATGCTGTATTCCGCCGTCCAGGTCTGATCGTTCATGTGGTTACTCATTAAGTGACTCATCCTGCATCCTGCATTTGACAGCAATCCTGCACAAAGGTTTTACCGCCGCTGCTTGTGCAGGCCGCGATTTCTGCCGGCCTTTTTTTTCCCCGCACTGTGCTTGGTGCGAAATGGCCGCAGTTTGCCGCTGCCATTGTCCCCTGTGCCCCTGGGTTGCCAGCTGGGAATCAGTTGGTGTTTGCCGTTGCCGATAAGATCGGCGCGGCCCATTTTCTTCAGGGCTTCCCGCAGCAATGGCCAGTTGTTGGCGTCATGATAGCGCAGAAAGGCCTTGTGCAGCTGCCGCTGGCGCATGCCTTTGGGTGAAAACACGGTTTTCTCCCCTCTGCTGATCTTTTTCAGCGGGTTGTATCCGGTATGCCACATGGCGGTGGCCAGGGCCATGGGCGAGGGCAGATAGGCCTGCACCTGGTCGGCGCGAAAGCCGTTTTTCTTCAGCCACAGGGCCAGGTTGAGCATGTCCTCATCTGTGGTGCCTGGGTGGGCGGCGATAAAGTAGGGAATGAGATACTGCTCTTTCCCCGCTGCTTCAGAATACTTCTCGAACATGGCCTTGAAACGGTCATAGCTGCGAATACCGGGCTTCATCATGTGAGCAAGGGGAGTGGTTTCCGTATGCTCCGGCGCAATTTTCAGGTAGCCCCCCACATGGTGGGTAACCAGCTCCTTGACATATTCCGGAGTCCGCACGGCCAGATCGTAGCGCAGGCCGGAAGCGATGAAGATGCGTTTGATGCCGGGAATGGCCCGCGCCTTGCGGTACAAATGCACCAGGGGCATTTGATCGGTCTTCATGTTCTTGCAGATGTCCGGGTACACACAGGACAGGCGGCGGCAGGAGGATTCGATTTTCTCTTCCTTGCAATGCAGCCGCCACATGTTTGCGGTGGGTCCGCCAAGATCTGAAATGTTGCCGGTAAATCCGGGAACATTGTCCCGAATGGTTTCGATTTCCTGCAAGATGCTCTTTTCCGAGCGGTTCTGGATGATGCGCCCTTCGTGTTCCGTGATGGAGCAAAAGGTGCAGCCGCCAAAGCAGCCACGCATGATGTTGATGGAAAAACGGATCATCTCGTAGGCGGGAATCCGGGCATCGCCGTAAGAGGGATGGGGTTTGCGCTGGTAGGGAAGCTCGTAGACCCGGTCCAGTTCTTTCGTGGTCAGGGGAATGGGGGGGGGATTCAGCCAGAGATAGCGCTTGCCGTGTTTTTGCACCAGCGCCCGGGCGTTGCCGGGGTTGGACTCGAGATGCAGGATGCGTGAGGCATGGGCGTAGAGCAGGGGATCGCCTTTTACCTGCTCGTAGGCGGGCAGCAGTATGGCTGTACGCTCCCTGTCGAGGCGTCTGGGACGGGTATGCAAGGTGACGACCTGTGCTGCCCGGGGCTGGATGGCCGGCGGTGTGGTTGGTGTACTGGAATAGGGGTTGGTTTTTGGCTGGGCGGTGCTGCCGGGTGCCTCCACATCGGTGGAGTCGATGTAGGTGAAGTCTCCAGGCAGTGAGCTGTGCAGGATGGCGGTGCCGCGCAGATTGGAGATGTCCCGGATGTTCTCTCCCTGGGCCAGCCGGTGGGCGAGCTCTACGATGGCCCGCTCTGCATTGCCGAACAACAGCAGATCCGCCTTGCTGTCCACCAGGGCGGAGTGGCGCACCTTGTCTTGCCAGTAATCGTAATGGGCGATGCGCCGCAGGGAGGCTTCGATACCGCCGATAACCACGGGTATGCCCTTGTAAGCCTCTTTGCAGCGCTGGCTGTAGACCAGGGAAGCGCGATCCGGGCGTCTGCCGCCCTGGGCATCGGGGGTGTAGGCGTCATCGGAACGGATCTTGCGGTCAGAGGTGTAGCCGTTGACCATGGAATCCATATTGCCGGCGGTAACCCCGAAAAACAGATTGGGGCGTCCCAGCTGCATGAAATCTTCCCTGTCCTTCCAGCCGGGCTGGGCGATGATGCCCACGCGAAACCCCTGTGCCTCCAGCAACCGTCCGATGATGGCCATGCCGAAGCTGGCCTGGTCCACATAGGCGTCGCCAGTGACGATGATGATGTCACAGCTGTCCCAGCCGAGGTCGGCCATCTCCTCCTGGCGCATGGGCAGGAAAGGTGCAGGGGCAAACTTGTGCGCCCAGTGCTTGCGATAGCTGAAAATATCCCTCGCTTGCGGGTGCATGCTCAGACCAGCTTTTTCAGGCATTCGAGATAGGTGCTTTCATCTGGTATGTGGTTTTGTTGCTGGGCTTCCCACAAGGCCAGCCCCAGGCACTCCATCATTTGATGCTCTGCAGTATGTGCATCGCCAAGTTTCTTCTTGATCTTCTGGTAGGCATCACGGATGCCCGGAGGGCGGTTGGTGTTGATCTGCTCCGCCAGACTGATGTGCATGCCCATGTGCAGGAAGGGATTGCTTTGCCCCTGCTCCGGAGCAAAATCCTTGTTCAGCGCGTCTTCAGACTGAAGCAGTGAATGATATTCCGGGTGTTGCCCGATAACGCCGGCAATCAGGGCCTCCAGGGGTTCCAGAGTTGCGCCAGCCTGCTGTTTTTCCCAGGCTTGCAGATAATAGCGGCGCAGGCGTGTACGGTCTTGTCCAAACATCAGCCAAAGGTGCCCCTGTTCCAGCCCCACAAATGCCTGGGCGGATTGGAAAACTCTATGTAAATGCGGTTAGCCGGAATCCCAAGCTGCTCGGTGATGGTGTCGCAGAGTGCGGCAGAAAAACCAGTGGTGCTGTCTTCAGGCAACCCCAGGCTTTTGAGCTGCAAGTATGCGCTGGGTTCCTCTGTGCCTCCCATGAGCATGGGTTGGTTGTCCTGGAGAATGGTCATGACATAGCTTTGCGGTTTGCCCAGTAGCTGGGTGACAAGGGTGGAGAGTGTGGACAGCAGGGGTATTTGTTCGTCTGCTGCAACATCCAGATTGGTGATGAGGGTCAGTAAAGGCATGGGTCACCTATGGACAGTTTTTTTGGATGGACTTGTTCAATGCATCAATCTGCGTCTCCCTTTCTTCCGCGGTAAACCGTTGGTAGCTCCCGTCAGGAAGCCTCCAAAGCGTACTGGAGGGTCTTTCCTTTATTGTCTGCAGCGCTTTCTTTGCTGTGGTGCATTTTTCCGCCCTGGCTTTATGTTCCTGTTCCGCCTGTTCCTGCTCTTGCCGCTTTTTCTTTCTTTCTGCAGCCGTGTTGTCGAGCTGTTGCTGCAGTTTCTGAATCTTCTCCCTGGCCTCCTGGGGAGCGGCTGCCGGAGGAGGTGGGGGAGCAATGGGCTTTACCGGTCGATTGTCCGGCGGAGGGGTCTGTGAATAAACCACATTGCCCTGGTCATCTGTCCAGCGGTACATTCCTGCCAGAGCCTGCGTGGTCACCAGAGCGATACCCAGGAACAGGCCGAGCGATATGATTTTCCTCAAAATTAGGTCTCCTGTTTGAAAAGCCTCCCCTATGATAATCCCTATTGGTATCTCATCACAGAATTACATCACAGATTGACTATCATTGCGGCCTTGAGTATCATGCACCGCCTTCGCGGAAGGTGGAAGCGAAATCCGGGGCGGCGCACCTGCTTTGGGCGCAGGATGCCTGGAGTTCGATAGTGATCGCCGGGAGCGCTTTTAGCCTGCGGCAGCGCGGCCCGCAGGACAAAATGCAGGACGCATTTTGTAATCTCCCTACGGTTGTAGAGGGTGGGAACGGATTCAGAAGGATAGTTTTCGGGGTATAGCGCAGTCTGGTAGCGCGCCTGCTTTGGGAGCAGGATGTCGGGAGTTCGAATCTCTCTACCCCGACCAATATTCGTAACGCGGCAGGATGGATTGGGTTCTTTGTGCCAGATGCGATTCACTGCGCTCGTAGCTCATTTGGATAGAGCATCGGCCTTCTAAGCCGAGGGTAGCAGGTTCGAATCCTGCCGGGCGTGCCAAATATGCAAGATTTATGGTGGATGTAGCTCAGTTGGTAGAGTCCCGGATTGTGATTCCGGTCGTCGCGGGTTCAAGCCCCGTCATCCACCCCATACAACCAAAAAAGGCTTGCCGCAAAGCGGCAAGCCTTTTTTGGTTTCCTGGTCTGCGAATGCAGAAGCTAATGCAGGACAGGGCTGTGGATGCTCAGTGCTTTTTCAGACAGCGGGCGATCCAGTCCGCGTCAACCGGGAGGCCGTTGTCGATGTCGTATTGAAGAATCTGCTTGACCCCCTTGTCATTCTTTATCTTCAGCGTATAGACGGCTCGACCACAACGGCTTTCCAGCTTGCTGGAAACGACAGTTCCCGGTACCTGCGCTTTGATCTGTTCGTGAATCGTTGTTTTCATGCTGGCCCGGTGCTGGCGGGTGGATTCGATATGTCCAATTTCACTGTACAGCCACAGCCCGGCAAAAACCAATGCAGCGGCGGTAATAATCAGGAACATTCCTGGTTTGTTTTTCAGCATAGCCGTGTTACTTCCTGGGTGAGTAAGATTTCCCCGCCGGGTCAATAACGATATCCTGAACCCACGGATTCAGGAATATCTCAGTCACCACTTTTCCGGCCTTCGCCAAATAGCCCTTGCTCCGCCTGTGCATGGCATGCACTGCAGTTGCTGAAGGAGCGCACTTCGGGGTTGCCGCGCACAAGATGCTCGGGTATGTCCTGGTGTCTGTGGCGAAAATAAGGCAGCTGGCTGATGCGCACAGGTATGCCCTTTATATTCCTGATCATCTGGTTGCTGACCTGGTAATCCACGCGCCCTGCAGCGCTATTGAGTAGATAGTTGATGATGGTTTTCCAGTGTTTTTTTGGGATTTCCACATTCTTGCCGAAGTGATCATCCAGTGTCGTCATCAACCTTTCCCAGGAATGTGCCGGCAGCAGCCCCGGTGGATAGGCCATGTGGCAGCTTCCGCATTCCTGGCGATAGGATTCGTCTGTTACCGGTTCCACGCCGGGTTTGGAATTGCTTCCCCAGGGGACACTGAACGCTTCCTCGTCTGCGATTGAGGTTGCGTTGAATCCCGCTGTAATCACAAATAGCGCACCGGAAGCAGCTGCCATGGCATATTTCATTTTCATTCCCTCCTTTCGGGTTGATCAGGGGTCTTCTTGCAATGCAGCTTAATGCTGCAAACTGAAATCAGGCTGAATATACCGCAACAACGCAGAAAATGTCCCAACAAGTCAGGCGCTTCAGGAAACCTCCATAGCCGCGTTGCGCCTCTTGACAAGGGCTTGCCATTACCGGCGAGGCGCGCCTTGCGCTGATGGTTTCTTGAAGCACTGAACATGAAATATT
>JALWMK010000171.1:51491-78026 GCA_027083925.1 Sedimenticola sp.
TGTCCCAACAAGTCAGGCGCTTCAGGAAACCTCCATAGCCGCGTTGCGCCTCTTGACAAGGGCTTGCCATTACCGGCGAGGCGCGCCTTGCGCTGATGGTTTCTTGAAGCACTGAACATGAAATATTCCCCCGCCAGGTTAATACCTGAACCCACGGATTCAGGTAATAATCAGGGGGCTGCCGGTTCAAACCTAGCGGTTGCCCCATTTCAATTTGGGCAGCTTCCCTGGAAAAACGCTAGAATACGCTCCCTTACTGGAGCCGTATTCCTTTGTTGGAGAAAAAACCCATGTTCAAGAAATCCATGCAGATTGCCGGGTATGACGATGACCTGTGGGCCGCCATTCAGGCCGAAGAAACTCGCCAGGAAGAGCATATTGAGCTGATTGCTTCTGAAAACTATACCAGTCCCCGGGTCATGCAGGCGCAAGGTTCGGTGTTGACCAACAAGTATGCCGAAGGTTATCCGCATAAGCGCTATTATGGCGGCTGTGAGAATGTGGACGTGGTGGAACAGCTGGCCATCGATCGCGCCAAGGAACTGTTTGCTGCGGATTATGCCAATGTGCAACCCCATTCCGGTTCCCAGGCCAATGCTGCCGTATATATGGCCCTGTGCCAGCCGGGAGATACGATTCTGGGCATGGCCCTGGCCGATGGTGGCCATTTGACTCACGGCGCCAAACCCAATTTCTCCGGCAAGATCTACAACGCGGTGCAATATGGCCTGAATGCGGAAACCGGTGAGATTGACTATGAACAGGTGGAGGATCTGGCGAAAGAGCACAAGCCAAAAATGATTGTGGCCGGATTTTCTGCCTATTCCCGCATCGTGGACTGGCAGCGTTTTCGCGAGATTGCTGACGGTGTCGGCGCCTATCTGTTCGTGGATATGGCTCATGTGGCTGGTCTGATTGCCGTGGGTGAATATCCCAGTCCGGTGCAGATTGCTGATGTCACCACCACCACCACCCACAAGACCCTGCGTGGTCCCCGGGGCGGCCTGATTCTGGCCAAGGCGAATGAGGAAATCGAGAAGAAACTCAACTCCGTGGTGTTCCCCGGCACCCAGGGTGGCCCCCTGATGCACGTTATTGCGGGCAAGGCCGTGGCCTTCAAAGAGGCCATGGAGCCGGAATTCAAGACCTATCAACAGCAAGTAAAAAAGAATGCCCAGGCCATGGCGGCGGTATTCATGGATCGCGGCTATGATGTGGTTTCCAAAGGTACCGATGACCATCTTTTTTTGGTGAGCTTCATCGAGGCGGGATTGACCGGCAAGGACGTGGATGCCTGGCTGGGCAGGGCGAATATCACCGTGAACATGAACGCCGTGCCCAATGATCCCCAGTCGCCGTTTATTACCTCCGGCATCCGCGTGGGCACACCGGCCATCACCACCCGCGGTTTTGACGAGCAGGGATCCATGGAGCTGGCGGGCTGGATGTGTGATGTCATCGATGCCAAGGGCGATGAAACCGTCATTGCCCAGGTGAAGGAAATGGCGCTGGATATCTGCAAGCGCCTGCCGGTCTACGGCGACTGATACATGCGTTGTCCTTTCTGCAATGCCCGAGACACCAAGGTCGTCGATTCCCGCGCAGCGGGGGAAGGCGATCAGGTGCGGCGACGGCGTGAATGCATCGAATGCCGCGAGCGTTTTACCACCTATGAAAAGGTGGAGTTGAACCTGCCGCGGGTGGTGAAATCCGATGGCAGCCGCGTCTCCTTCGATGACATGAAGCTGCGCCTGGGCATGCTCCGCGCCCTGGAGAAACGCCCGGTGAGCAGCGATGATCTGGAGGCTGCCATCAGCCGTATCACCCGCAATCTCATGGCGCCGGGAGATCCGGAAGTGCCCGCGGAGCGCATCGGTGAACTGGTCATGGAGGAACTCAAGGGGCTGGATCAGGTGGCCTATGTGCGCTTTGCTTCTGTTTACCGGCAGTTTCAGGACGTGCAGGCCTTCCGCGAGGAAGTCGAGCGCCTGGAACGCCAGCCTGGTCCCGAAGCGCTACGCAAGCAGTTGAACCTGCTGGGAAAAGAGTAGGACACAGCCATGACTTTTGATCTGCGGGATCATGAGCTCATGGCGCATGCCATCAAGCTGGCCCGGAAAGGGCTGTACACTGCAGATCCCAACCCCAGAGTGGGTTGCGTACTGGCCAACAACGGCGAGATTGTTGGTGAGGGCTGGCACCGCAAGGCGGGGCAGCCCCATGCGGAACGTCTCGCCATCGCTGATGCGGGCGATAAGGCGCGCGGCGCCACCGCCTATGTCACCCTGGAACCCTGTTGTCATCACGGCAAGACCCCCCCCTGTACCGAAGCTCTGCTCGAAGCCGGCATCAGCTGCGTAATTGCAGCCATGGACGATCCCAACCCCCTGGTCGCCGGAAAGGGCCTGGAAATACTGGCGGAACAAGGCGTGGAAGTCGCATCCGGCCTGCTGCAGTCCGATGCGGAACAGCTCAATCCCGGCTTCATCAGGCGCATGGCCACCCGCCTGCCCTGGGTGCGTTGCAAGCTGGCCATGAGCCTGGACGGGCGCACCGCCATGGCCAGTGGCGAGAGCGCCTGGATCACTGGCGAGGATGCCCGCCGGGACGTGCAGCGTCTGCGCGCCCGCAGTTCCGCCATACTCACTGGTATCGGCACGGTGCTGGCGGACAACCCCTCCCTGAATGTGCGCCTGCCAGCCGAAGTGCTTCCTGGTGTGGAAGCGGCGGATGATCTGCGCCAGCCCCTGCGGGTGGTGCTGGATTCTGGCCTGCGCATTCCTGAAGATGCAAAACTGCTGTCCCTGGATGGCCCGGTACAGATTTTCCACAGCCATGGCGATGCCAGGAAGGCGGCGCGTCTGGGGGATGTCGGGGTTGCGGTAATGCAGCTGGAGGGTGGCCTGGACTTGCCGGGGGTGATGCGGATTCTTGGCGAACAGGAAATCAACGAAGTGCTCATCGAAGCGGGTCCGACCCTGGCTGGCGCCGCTGTACAGGCGGGAATCGTGGATGAACTGGTGATCTACATGGCGCCGCATCTCATGGGGCATCAGGCGAGGGGATTGTTTCATCTGCCGGGGCTGGAGAAGATGGCGGATCGCGTCGGGTTGCAGATTCTGGATATCCGCCAGGTCGGAGAAGATTTTCGTATTTCGGCAGTGCCTGCCGGGGAGTAATCATTCATGTTCACAGGGATCATCCAGGCCACAGGAAAAATCACCAGCATCAAGGATCAGGGTGGTGACATCCGTCTCGGCATCCATACCGGCAAGCTGGATCTGTCCGATGTGACACTAGGCGACAGCATTGCCGTGAACGGCGTCTGTCTCACGGCGGTGGAGCTGCCGGGGGATGGCTTTGTCGCCGATGTATCCCGGGAAACCCTGTCTCTTACGTCCCTGGGAAATCTGACCGGCGGCAGCCCGGTGAATCTGGAAAAAGCCCTGACCCTGGCCACCCGCCTGGGCGGCCATCTGGTGAGTGGTCATGTGGATGGTCTGGGAAAGGTGATTTCTCGTCAGGAAGACGTTCGTTCCGTGCAGTTTGTCATCGAAGCGCCAGCGGAGCTGGCCAAATACGTGGCGCACAAGGGTTCCATCACCGTGGATGGCACCAGCCTGACGGTCAATGGCGTGGACGGCGCCCGTTTCGCACTCAACATCGTGCCGCATACCCTCCAGGAAACCATCATGGCTAACTACCAGGCTGGCTGTCAGGTGAACCTGGAGGTCGATCTCATCGCCCGTTATCTCGAGCGCCTGTTGCTGGGCGACAAGGCGGCGGAACCGGGTGCCCAGAGCCTGACCATGGAAACCCTGGCAAAGGCCGGTTTCCTGGGGTAGATCGTGGTAAGCGCGGTAAGGGGTCGGAGTCAAATCGGGGCGGTGTTGCGCGGGTTCAACGACTTGGGGTGATTTGACTCCGACCCCTGAGGCAGACCCCTGAGGCAGGCAAGCCGATATGCCTCTGCGAGCGTTTTGATCAACAGCATACCTGCTTTTTCTGTATTGCCAGCACAGGTGATGATGCCGTCTTCATGTCCCCCCATGCTGAATATTCTGTCTGGTTTATTTCCTTCCAGCAAAGCACTCACGGCTTCGGCCATTTCCGGCGTGCCGTATTCGATGGCCGGGTCGGTTTCAGGCAGACCCAATGTCCTGGCATGCTGCCAGATGATGGGGGAATGGACATGGAACACAGCCCCTCCCCGGGGAAGTGCCTGATACACGGCACCGTGGGTCATGGCTTCCGAAGAAGGCGGGCAGGGGCCTTCTGATACCAGCCGGTTGCTGCGCGTATCGAAACCTGTGACCAGCGCAAAATCCTCTTGCTGCAGCGCTGCCTTGCCGCTGGTCTGGGTGCAGCTGATGACAAACCCGCCTTCCGTTCTTCTGCTGATGTTGCCGTAGGCATAGCCCAGATAACGCCCGGGGTTCTGTCCCAGCAATTCCAGTTGGCGCAGGATGGTGAACCAGGCGCGCAGTCCGGCCGTGTCTTCCACAGGCAGGGCAGGGGTTTTCGTGTGGGTCAGATCGAATCTGATGACTCCTTCCGCGCTGTGGTTCATGCTAGAATCTCCTGCTTCCTTTTTATTCGACGAACAATATTGCCAATGGCACTCAATACTACAGAAGAAATCATCGAAGATCTGCGCCAGGGCAAGATGGTCATCATCATGGATGATGAAGATCGGGAAAACGAAGGCGATCTGGTGATTGCGGCGGACAAGGTGACGCCTGAATCGATCAATTTCATGGCCAAATATGGCCGTGGCCTCATCTGCCTGACGCTTACCAAAGAGTGCTGTCAGCAACTGCGCCTGCCACTGATGGTAAATGCAGCGGATCAGCTGGAGTCGACCAACTTCACCATATCCATTGAAGCTGCAGAAGGCGTGACCACAGGCATTTCCGCAGCAGACCGGGCAATTACCGTACAGGCTGCGGTGAAGCCCGATGCGCGCCCGGAAGATCTGGTGCAGCCCGGGCATATCTTTCCCCTCATGGCGCAGCCTGGCGGCGTGCTGGTTCGCGCCGGGCATACGGAAGCCGGTTGCGATCTGGCGCGTCTGGCGGGGCTGAGTCCCACGTCAGTGATCGTGGAGATCCTCAATGAAGACGGCACCATGGCGCGGCGTTCGGATCTGGAGATCTTTGCCGAAGAGCATGATCTGAAAATCGGCACCATTGCGGATCTCATCGAATATCGCGTGCGCAACGAAAAAACCGTGGAACGTGTCAACGAATGCCTGCTGCCCACAGCAGCCGGGGATTTTCGCGTGATTGCCTATCAGGACATCATGGACAACGAAGTGCACCTGGCGCTGGTGAAGGGGGTGGTCAGGGAAGATCAGCCCATACTGGTACGGGTGCATGTGCAAAACAGCCTGTGCGACCTGCTTGGCAGCACCCGTGCCGAGTGCGGCTGGCCGTTGCAAAATGCCATGAAGCAGATCGAAGCCGAGGGTAATGGCATTGTGGTGATCCTGCGAAATCATGATACCGCGAGGGATCTGGTGCAGCGTATTCAGGCCTGCCAGCTGCATGGCGCCGGTGCGCCCGCTGCCGATCATGGAAAGGTAAAGGGCAAGGAATTGCGTACCTTCGGCGTGGGTGCGCAAATCCTCACGGATCTGGGCGTAAAGAAAATGCGTGTGATGAGCGCACCCAAGCACTTGCATGCCCTGGCAGGGTTTCATCTGGAAGTGACCGAATTTGTAGATTTTGCGCTCCCTGAAGAAGAGAGCGAGTGAGGCGAGTATGAGTATCAAGACCATCGAAGGAAACCTGATTGCCAAAGGCGGGCGTTTTTGCCTGGTGGTGGCGCGCTGGAACAGCTTTGTGGTGGACAGTCTTGAAGCCGGAGCCCTGGATGCCCTCAAGCGCCACGGAGCCAGTGAAGAGGACATCAGTATCGTGCGCGTACCTGGTGCGTTTGAAATGCCCGTGGCGCTGGGAAAACTGGCTGCCAGCGGCAACTATGATGCGATCATTGCCCTGGGTGCCGTGATCCGTGGCGGCACGCCCCATTTCGAGTATGTGGCGGGAGAAGCAGTAAAAGGCATGGCCCAGGTTTCCCTGAATCATGGCGTGCCCATCGCTTTCGGCCTGTTGACTGTCGATACCATCGAGCAAGCCATCGAGCGCGCCGGCACCAAGGCCGGCAACAAGGGTGGCGAAGCGGCCACATCCGCCATTGAAATGGTCAGCCTGCTGCGCCAGCTGTGAGCAAAAAACGCAGTAAGTCCCGCAGCCTCGCCATCCAGGCCATTTACCAATGGCAGGTAGCCGGGGCAAACGTGGGTGAGATTATCGAAGGGTTTCTCACCGAACACCAGAACAGCAGCTTTCAGGTTGAGTATTTTCGGGATCTGGTGAGCGGTGTTCCCGGCCAGCTGGATGTGCTGGACAAAGGCCTGCAGCCATTGCTCGACCGGCCGGTGGAGGAGGTGGATCTGGTGGAGCGGGCGATCTTGCGTCTTGGTGCTTACGAGTTGCTCAAGCATCCCGAAGTGCCTTACCGGGTGGTGATCAACGAATGGGTGGAACTGGCCAAGACTTTTGGCGCAGACAAGGGGCATCGCTATATCAATGGCGTACTCGACAAACTGGCCCATGAGCTGCGCGCTGTAGAAATTGCGGCCCGCAAGCGTGGCTGAGTTCGCCCTCATTCAACGGTATTTTTCCGGGCTGTCTGCACCGGGGCAGGATGTATTGCTGGGAGTGGGTGATGACTGTGCCTTGCTCCAGCCACCAGCGGGGCAGCAGCTGGCCATGACCATGGATACCCTGATTGCCAGCAGGCATTTTTTTCCTGATATCGATCCTGTTTCCCTCGGACATAAATCCCTGGCGGTGAACCTCAGTGATCTGGCGTCCATGGGCGCAAAACCTGCCTGGGCACTGCTGTCTCTTTCCTTGCCAAAAATTGACCACGGCTGGCTGCAGGGTTTCGTGCGGGGGTTTCAGACTCTCGCCGAGCGTTTCGGGGTTCGGCTGGTGGGGGGCGATACCTGTCAGGGGGAGTTGAGCATCACCATGCAGCTCACAGGATTCGTGGAGCCAGGGCGAAAGATGCTGCGCTCCTCCGCCAGACCGGGTGATCTGGTCTATGTCACCGGTACCCTGGGTGATGCCGCATTGGCGCTGCAGCTATTGCGCGCCGGGAAAGACCCTGGTGAACTGCGAAAGCATCTGGAAATGCCGCAGCCACGGATTGTAGAGGGCAGGATGCTGGTGGAAGCGGGTGTGCGTACCTGCATTGACCTGTCGGACGGGCTGGTGGCTGATCTGGGGCATATTTGTGAGCGTAGTGGCTGTGCTGCCCGTGTTCATGCACAACGGCTGCCTTTGTCGTCACGGGTCAGATCCCATGTTCAGGAAAGCGGCGATCTGGCGCTGGTTGTTGCGGGTGGAGACGATTACGAACTTTGTTTTACCCTTCCTGCATCCACGCAGTCGCTATTGGAAACTCTGCCCTTCGAGAGCACTTGTATTGGCGAGATAATACCCGGAAAGGGTGTTGAGCTGCTACAGGAGGATGGCAACAAGCTGTCTTTGCCCCAGGCCTGGGAGCACTTTGTCTCATGAGCCGGCTGCCAGCACCGAACCTGCGCAACCCGGTGCATTTTCTGGCCTTTGGTTTTGGCTCCGGTTGTGCGCCCGTGGCTCCCGGCACTTGGGGGACGCTGATGGCGGTACTGCTGTATTTCCCCCTTTCATTGCTGCCCCTGATTCCCTATCTGCTGGTATTGGCGCTGGTGATTCTGTCAGGTATCTGGCTATGTGGGCGGGCTGCAGCCGATTTGAAAGAACATGATCATCCCGGCATCGTCTGGGATGAATTTGCAGGTTTCTTCGTCACCATGATTGCAGCGCCGCCCGGTTGGCAATGGATTGTTGCCGGATTCCTGTTGTTCCGGCTGTTCGATATCTGGAAACCCTGGCCCATCCGGGTACTGGATCGCCGTGCCAGTGGTGGTTTCGGGATTATGGTAGATGACCTGCTCGCAGGGGTTTATGCCCTGGTTCTGTTGCAGTTGGCGCACCGGGTTGTTGCGTGAGAAACTGGATAACATTATTTCTGCTACTTGTTGTTTTTGATCCTTTATTTGCTGTAGAAAAACTGCAGGTTGTGGCGCTTTTTCCTGGCAAGGCGATGCTTTCCATCGATGGCAAAAACCACTTGCTGAAGGTCGGTGAGCGTAGCGTGGAAGGGATATTTCTGATCAGCGCAGATTCCCATGCGGCAGTGGTGGAAGTCAATGGGGCGAGGCGTACCCTGGCGCTGGGGAAGGGGGTGGCTGCGCAGTATAAAAAGCCTGAGTCAACGCAGTTGCGTATCGTTCTTGGTAATGATGGCGCCTATTCTGTTCACGGGGCGATTGAAGGTCACTCGGTTCCCATGGTTGTGGATACCGGCGCAAATACCGTTGCATTGAGCGCCCGACAGGCTGCGGCTATCGGCCTTGACTACCGCCGGAACAGCAAGCCGGTGATGGTGCAGACGGCTTCCGGTGTGGTCAGGGGCTATGCCGTCAAGTTGTCCAGAGTGCGGGCAGGGAGTATCGAGTTACACAATGTTGCAGCCGTGGTTATTCAAGGGAAGTTGCCGGAAAAGGTGCTACTGGGAATGAGTTTTCTTTCCAGGTTACATATTCAAAACAAGGGGAACTTGATGATTCTTATCAAGTCACATTAAGTCCCGGACAGGTTATTATTAACCCGGCGACTAAATATGTCGCCCTCAGTGCTTCAAACAGGGCGCGTATCAAGGCGCGGCTTGCAGGCAATGGCAAGCCCTTGTCAAAAGCCGCAACGCCGAGACGCGCCCTGTTTGAAGCAACTAACAAATTGATATTAAAAGGAAAGTCCGCCCTGTCTGCGCAGGTGGACTGCGTTATCAACACTTGCTGTAGAGTGGCTACAGCGGCGCGTTGATGCCTTGCCACCCGCGCAGACAGGGCGGCTGAGGACGACATATTTGGTCGCTGGGTTAATAATCCAACATTTGCCATCATTTGCGGATCTTGGGTTCAATTTCAGGAACCAAAAAACGATGAAAAAAGCCATTTTATTGCTGGCTCTCGCTCTTCTCCTTGGCGGCTGCGCGCATCAGTGGGCCGGGCAGGATCTCGCCGGCGACAGCACAGAAGTGATCAAGAGTGAGAATGACAAACGCCAGTATGAATATCTGGTATTGCCGAATCGCATGCGCATTCTGCTGGTTTCCGATCCGCAGGCAGACAAGGCCGCAGCAGCCATGAGCATTGGGGTGGGCAGCACCAGTAACCCCCCCGGACGGGAAGGTCTGGCGCATTTTCTGGAACACATGTTGTTCATGGGTACGGAGAAATACCCGGATGTAGATGAATATTCCTCGTTCGTCAAGCGCAATGGCGGCAGCGACAACGCCTTCACCGCCCCCGGTATGACCACCTATTTTTTCGATATCAAGGCGGAAAAGCTGGAGCCGGCTCTGGATCGCTTCGCCCAATTTTTTATTGCTCCCCTGTTTGACGCCAAATATGTCGAACGGGAAGCCAATGCGGTGCATTCGGAATACCAGCTCAAGCTCAAGGAAGATTCCCGCCGCATCAATGCCGCCGAGAAGCGCAGCTATAACCCGGCAAGCCCCTATGCCCGTTTTTTTGTCGGCAACCTGGACAGCCTTGCCGATCGACAGGACAGCAAGATTCGAGATGATCTTATTGATTTCTATAACAAATATTATTCAGCAAACATCATGGGGCTGACTGTGGTGGGGAAGGAGCCACTGCCGGTATTGCGTGCCTGGGTGGAGGAAAAGTTTGCCGCAGTTGCTGACAAGAATGCGCTCTCATATGCTCCGGAAGAGGGGGAATTGCTGTATCCACCGTCGCAACTGCCGGTAAAGGTGGATGTGGTTCCATTGAAAAAACTGCACAAGCTGACCCTGAATTTCCCCATTCCTTCCCAGCGGTCAAACTATCAGGCCAAACCAGCCAGTTATCTAGCGCATTTTATCGGGGATGAAGGTAAGGCCAGCCTGCATGGCCTGCTGCGGGAAAAAGGCTGGATAACTGCCCTCAGCGCCGGTGGGCAAAACCTGGATGATGTTCAGGGTGTGTTTAGTGTGAATATGGATTTGACAGAATCCGGTGCTCAGAAAGTGCCGGAGATCACCCGTTATCTGTTCCAGTACATAGACCTGCTTGGCAGCAAAGGCATCGAGCGCTGGCGTTTCGATGAGCTGCGGCGCAAATCCGAACTGGACTTTCGCTTCCAGGAAAAGATGCCTGCCGGCAGTTATGCCACGACGCTTTCCAGCAAGCTGCTGCACTATCCGGCCCGGGATATACTACGCGGCGGCAACCTGTCCCAGACTTGGGATCCGCAACTGCTGAACGGCCTGCTGGGTTATCTGCGCCCGGACAATCTGGCGATGACCCTGGTGGATCCGGCGCTGAAAACGGATGCTGTGGAGCCTTACTACCAGGTTTCCTACAGCACCAGCAAAATAGCGGAAGAGTGGCTGACACAATGGCAGCCGAAAGCAATGGCGCCGCAACTGGCTCTGCCGCAACCCAATCCCTTCCTGCCGAAACAGGCAGCGCTCAAATTATTGGTGCAGGGCAGCGAGATTCCTGTGGCTCTGGAACAAGCGTCCGGGCGCACCCTGTGGTATCAGCAGGACGAACAGTTTGGCGTACCCAAGGCTGTATTCATGCTGGCGCTGGAAATGCCCGATGCCCGGAGTACGGCAAAAAAAGCGGTGAACCTTTCCCTGCTCACAGACTTGGTCAAGGACGAACTCAATGCCTGGTCCTATCCTGCGCAGCTGGCGGGATTGAGCTATTCCATCAGCCCTACCATGAAGGGGCTGACCCTGTTTATCTATGGCTATGACGAGAAGCAATCCGTATTGCTGGAGAAAGTGCTGGCCGCCCTGAAAAACCCGGAATTGCCGGAAGACAGGTTCAGGCTATACAAGGAAAAACTCAAGCGCAACCTCGCCAATCAGGTTCTCGAAGCCCCCTATAACCAGATCATGGCGGAGCGCATCCGCCGTTTGCTCAGTCCTTCCTGGAATCCCGGACAGAAACTCAAGGCCCTGGAGCCCCTGACCAGAGAAGAGCTGAAAGCCTATGCCGGCCAGCTCTTCGATCAGGTAGAGGCCAAGGTGCTGGCCTACGGAAACATCACCGCGAAAGAAGCGCAAGCCATGAACGCCGTGTTGAGCCGGGAATTGCTGTCTACCTCCCGACTGACCGATGTTCCTGAACCCCACCTGACCATCATCCCCCGGGGCAAGACGCTGCGCTACCGTCACGACGTGGATCATCCGGATTCTGCTGTGGTCATCAGCTACCAGGGCAATGACAAAAGTATTGCCGGGCAGGCCCGCTGGCAGCTTCTGGGGCATATTCTGGCCAATCCTTTTTTTTACTCCCTGCGTACGGAACAGCAGCTGGGTTATCTCGTCGCCGCCGGTTTCGATGAAACGGAGAACCTGCCGGGCATGTTGTTTCTGGTGCAATCTTCCGCTGTTTCCTCCGATGAGCTGCAAAAACGCATGAAGGCCTTTGTGCAGGAATACGCCAGAAAGCTGCAAGATATGGATCAGGAGGAATTCCGCAATCACAAGGCCGGTTTGCAGGCCAAGCTACTGAAGAAAGACGACATGATGCTGGTTCGGGCAGTCCGCTATCTGGACAACCTGGAGCGCGAACAATACAGCTTTGATTTCAGGAAGCGTGTGGCGGAAGAGGTAGGACGGTTGGACAAGGAAGATCTGCTGGCGTTCTACCGGCAGAATCTGCTACAGCAGCCAAGGACTCTGGTGGTATATTCCCCGGGCACCCGCTTTCCGCGGAAATAGGGGTTTTACTGATATAAAAGATGCACCGTAATGATTACAATTACGCCATCTTTTTTCAGACCTGAATCAAAATGGATGCAGACCAGTTACGCCTGATATTGCTTCTTGCCGGCATGGTGCTGGTGGTGGTGATTTACCTGTGGGACAGATACAAGCGCTCCCGCTCTCGTCTGCAAGGGCTTTCCCTGCGTCAGGCGCGCCGGATACAGCGGGAACTGGCGACAGATACCGGCAACGCCGAAGAGGAGATTCCCAGTTTTAGTGCAGTGGTGACCCGGAATGATGCCCCCGTTCGGAAAAAAGATGCCGAGCCGGTGGTGCGGCTGACGCCCGAACCTGCAGAAGAGGTGGAGCTGGAAGCCCGGCCGCAAGCCGCAGTTGCCGAGCCAGAGGCGGGATTCAGCACCGACACCGGGGACGACTACCTGCATGCCGATCCCGCCGAGCGTGAAAAGCTGCCGCAAATGGTGGTGCAGATTGCGCTGGTAAAAAAGGAAGGGGATTTTCAGGGGATGGATATCCAGGCGGCGATGGAAGACGCCAACCTGCAACCTGGTGCCATGAACATCTATCATCGCCATGACAGCCGTTATCCTGACCGGGTGCTGTTCAGTGTTGCCAATATGGTGAATCCCGGGCATTTCCCGCTCCAGGCAATGGATGACTTCACCACTCCCGGGCTGCTGCTGTTCACCCAGCTGCCCGGCGTGAGGGACGGCATGGAAATCTATGCCGACATGCTCTATGCGGCCAATCAGCTTGCAGGCATTCTGGGCGGCGTGTTGCAGGACGAAACCCACAGTGCCCTGAGCAAGCAGACTATCCAGCACACCAGGGACGTCATCATGGAACATCGCCGTAAACTGCGCCTGGCCAAGTTCCACAAATGACCCGCAAAGATGTCAAGGCGAAAATCGGGCAGCTGCGCCAGCTGATCAACTACCACAACTACCGCTATTATGTGCTGGACGATCCGGAAATCCCGGACAGCGAGTACGACCGCCTCCTGCGTGAACTCCAGGCGCTGGAAGCGGAGCACCCGGAACTGATCACGCCCGAGTCCCCCACCCAGCGTGTCGGCGCCCAGCCCCTGAAGGAATTTTCCGAAGTACGCCATGCCGTGCCCATGCTGTCCCTGGGCAATGCCTTCAGTGATGAAGAGATGGCGGATTTTGACGGGCGGGTGCGCAAACTGCTGGGAGAAAAACATATCGAATATGCCGCCGAGCCGAAACTGGACGGCCTGGCCATCAACCTGCGCTACGAGCGGGGCGTACTGGTACAGGGCGCCACAAGAGGCGATGGCCACCGGGGCGAGGATGTCACCAGTAACGTGCGCACCATAGGCGCCATTCCCCTGCGCCTGCAGGGCGATGAGTGGCCTGGCGTGCTGGAAGTGCGCGGCGAGATCTTCATGCCGAAACGAGGCTTCGAGGAACTGAATGAGCGCGCCCGCAATAGAGGTGAAAAGACCTTTGCCAACCCGCGCAATGCTGCCGCTGGCAGCCTGCGCCAGCTCGACCCGAAAATTACCGCCACCCGGCCCCTGTCTTTCTATGCCTATGGCTGGGGCGAGCTTTCCGTGGATCGCCTGGCGGACAGCTACAGCGCATCCATGGCGGTGCTGAAGGGGCTGGGGATACCAGCTTCCCCCGAGCAGCAGGTGGTACAGGGTCTGGAGGGCTGTCTGGCCTATTTCGAGGCCATGGCGAAAAAGCGCGACAGCCTGGAATACGAGATCGACGGCGTGGTGTTCAAGGTCAATGATCTGGAGCAGCAACAGCGCCTGGGCTATGTCTCCCGTGCGCCGCGCTGGGCCATCGCCCGCAAGTTTCCCGCCCAAGAGGCGCTGACGGTGGTGAAGGATGTGGAATTCCAGGTGGGGCGCACGGGCGCGGTCACCCCGGTAGCGCGTCTGCAGCCCGTGGAAGCAGGTGGCGTGGTGGTGCGCAACGCCACCCTGCACAACATGGATGAGGTGCGCAAGAAGGATGTGCGCATTGGTGATACCGTGTATGTACGTCGCGCCGGGGATGTGATTCCTGAAATCGTGCGCGTACTGCCCGAGCGCCGGCCAAAGGACGCCAGGGAAGTGGTGCTGCCCGCCCATTGCCCGGTGTGCGGCTCCGATATCATCAAGCCTGAAGGCGAAGCCGTGGCCCGTTGCACCGGTGGCCTGTTCTGTCCCGCCCAGCGCAAGGAGGCCATCAAGCACTTCGCCTCCCGGCGCGCCATGGACATCGAAGGCCTGGGGGACAAGCTGGTGGAGCAACTGGTGGATCAGGAGCTGATCCACGATCCGGCGGATCTGTACAGCCTGACCAGGGAACAGCTCACGGGTCTGGAACGCATGGGAGAAAAATCCGCACAAAACCTCCTCGATGCTCTGGTGCGCAGCAAGGAAACCACCCTGGCGCATTTTCTCTATGCCCTGGGCATACGCGAAGTGGGAGAAGCCACCAGCCAGACCCTGGTGCGGCAGTTCCGCAGCCTGGAAGCCCTGGAGAAAGCCACGCAAGAACAGTTGCAGGAAACACCGGATGTCGGCCCCGTCATCGCCACCCATATCGCCGCTTTCTTCCGCCAGCCCCACAATCGGGAAGTGATTGAAAAACTCCTTGGGGCAGGCATACACTGGCCGGAGGTGGAAGTGCCGCCTGAAGAACAGCAGGCCCTGGCTGGCAAGACCTTTGTCCTTACCGGCAGCCTCAGCCGCCCGCGCAGTGAAATCAAGGCTGAATTGCAGGAGCTGGGGGCCAGGGTCGCGGGCAATGTATCGAAAAAGACCGATTATGTGGTGGCTGGCGAAGCAGCCGGCTCCAAGCTGGAGAAGGCGCGGGAACTGGGTGTTGCCATCCTTGATGAAGAACAACTGAATAAATTGTTGGTGAAAATCACATGAGCGAAATCGAAGACCTTCAGGTGCGCATTACATTTCAGGAAGACAGTACCGAGGCATTGACCCGCAGCCTGTTGTGCCAGGAGCGCCGCGTGGCCGAGCTGGAACAGCTACTCGATGCCGTGCAGCGCCGGCTGCTGGAACTGGAACAAAAGCCCTACCACAGTGCCAGTGCAAACCATGGTGAAATCCCACCCCATTATTGACCAATAAAATACTGGCCCAGGCCGGTGATTCTCCAGGGAGCAACAGAAAACCAATGAAGTACAGGCAAGCATTTTTCATGGCCGCACTGTTGTTGCAGATGCTCTGCATGGGCAGCGCGGGCGCGGAGGAACCCACCCAGGTGCAGGAGAAAACCACCGAGCTGGCGCCGCCGCCAGTGCCTGCTGCCCTGCAGAGTCCCCAAGCCACAATGGGCACCTTCCTGCATGCCATGAATGATATCAAACGTGGCAAGCCGGAACGCATTGCCGATGCCATGCAGGCTCTGGATTTGAGTGAAGTCAACGTCCTGGTGAAAAAGGAACGGGGTGCAGACCTGGCCTGGATGCTGCTGGAGATCATGGATCGCAAGAAGATCGTCAATCTCAAGCGGATTCCCGACCGCAAGGAGGGCGCCCCCTGGGTGTTTGCCCGCTATCAGAACGGCGAAATACGCATCCGCCGCCAGGATGATGGCCGCTGGTTGTTTGACCGGGAGACCATTGCTGCCCTGCCGCTGATCCTCGAAGAAGTGGCGAAGCACCAGCACAAGGTGAAGAGCGCCGGCAATACACAATGGCTGCCCCTGCACATCCGCTTGCGCCAGCAACTACCCGACTGGCTCAAAGGGCAGGCTTTCGTATTGCAGAACTGGCAATGGCTGGGGCTGTTGCTCATCGTTGCCCTGGGGGTGCTGCTGGATCGTCTGGCGCAAATTGCGGTGCGTTTCGCCATGCAGCGTTGGTTGCGGCGCTTCCAGCGGGTGGCGAGGCGCATCGAAGACGCCGACCGGTGTCTGCGTCCCCTGGGGTTGATGCTCATGGCTGCTGTGTGGTGGGTTGGCATTCTGCTCCTCGGTCTGCCCGAAGCCGTGTTGCTGGTGCTGCTGGTGGCAGTCAAGCTGCTGGCCAGCATTGCTACCGTGTGGACGGCCTGGCGCCTGGTGGATGTGGTTTCTGCCCTGCTGGCGGAGAAAGCCGCCGCCACCGACAACCGGGTAGACGATGTGCTGGTACCCATGGTGAGGCGCACCCTCAAAATCTTCCTTGCTGTTGGCGGCATCATCTTCATTGCCGGCAACCTGAATATCGATGTTACCGGGCTTCTCGCGGGCCTGGGGCTGGGCGGGCTGGCCTTTGCCCTGGCGGCCAAGGACCTGGTGCAGAACTTCTTTGGCTCCATCACCGTGCTCATGGATCGCACCTTCACCGTGGGTGACTGGATCATCGTGGATGACATCGAAGGCAGCGTAGAAGAAATGGGCTTTCGCAGCACCCGTATCCGCACTTTCTATCACTCCCTGGTCACCGTTCCCAATTCCCGTTTCATCACCGCTGATGTGGACAACATGGGGGCGCGCCGCTACCGGCGCTACAAGCAGAAATTCGGCATCACCTACGACACCCCGCCGGACAAGATCGAGGCTTTCTGTGAAGGCTTGCGCGAGATCGTGCGCCAGCACCCCTATATGCGCAAGGACTACTTCCAGATCTGGTTCAACGACCTGGGCGACAGCGCCCTGGAAATCCTTATCTATGTATTCTGGCAGACCCCCGACTGGACCACGGAGCTGCGCGAACGCCATCGCTTCCTTCTCGATGCCATGCGCCTTGCGGATGCTCTGGGCGTGGAATTTGCCTTTCCCACCCAAACGATCCACCTGCAGCAAGCGGAGAACACGGCGGAGCAGGGCGCGTCACCTTCTCTGGAAGAAGCGCGGGAAATAGCGCAACGTATTGCAAAGGGGGGTTCCCCGAGTTAATAATATTTGTTTTTTGACTGCTGCTGCACCCACAATTGTGTTGCGCCCGCCACGGTAGCAGGCATGGCGGCAAAGTTGACCACCGGAATCATCATCAGCACATTGGCCGCCGCGCCGAAGGCCCAGGCTGAAAGAGGATGCTGCCGCAGGCGGCGGCGTTGTTCGGCGGGGCGGATGCCATGATTGCCCATGGGATAGTCCACATATTCGATGCTCAGGAACCAGAAGCCCAGCAGCAGCCACAATACAGAACCCACGGCGTTGAGGCCGGGGATGATCATGAGGATCAGCACTGGTACGGCGCGTAATACAAAATACCAAATCTTGCCCAGCTCGCCAGTAACGGCGGGAATAATCTCCGCCATGATGCTGCCGCTGTGGTCTTCAGGCAGTTTTCCGGTAAGCGTTTTTTCCACCTGTGCCGCAAGTATGCCGTTGAAGGGAGAGGCGATCAGATTGGCCAACATGGTGAAACTGTAGAAGGCGATCACCAGATAGGTGAGGGCGAACAAAGGCCAGAGCAGCCACTCCAGATAGCGCGTCCAACTGTCTGGTGGCAGCGCCCAGTTGATGAACTCCTCAAAGTAGATGATGCCGATCCAGGCCGTAAGGCTGAAAATAAGGACGTTGATCAGCAGTGGCGCAATAACATAGCGCCGCAGCCGCGGTCGAAAAAGCAGGGCAAGTCCGTGAAAGGGCATGAGGAATGAAGAAAAGAGGGAAGTTGCAGTCATGGGCTGGTTTAAATGCAGGTTGTTGTGGAATTGATCCTGCCCACCGACAGTGGACATCTTCTTGAGCGACTCATTGTGCCTCAAATACCTGCGGGCTGATATAGCCATTTTCCATATCATGAACCCACGTTTGTTGAGAGGGACAGGTCAAACATCATGTCTAGGGCACCTCTATTAATTCTGTTTGAGCAGATTCGTGCATGAGGGCAGTGAGAACAAGGCGAAGATCGCAGCAAATGCCCCAGGGCACCTTCTCTTGCGCAAGCGCAATTCACCTTGTAGCCTGCTATTTGCAAGATTTTCAAAGCTTCCGCTCCCAGCTTACGCCCCTCACCTACCTCCCTGTAGGCGACGAAGTTATCGCTGCCCTCATGTGCGTAGATGCCAATCATGAATTAATAGAGGTGCTCTCTAGATGTTGTGTTGCAAGCTTCTATCTCATCGCTGGGCCAGGATTACCTGTGTGAACCACTTTTTCAGCATCCGCTTTTCGATGTCCAGCGGGTTGTTAGTGTTAAACCGCATGCTGGCTGTGCTTCCAGGCGGCATGCTTTTCAGGTTTTCGCTACCTTGTTTCAGTACGTTGCTGTTGCTGTCCAGCAGGCGGTATTGAAACCGGATTTTTGCGGGGTACATGCTTTTTACTACGCGGATGTCGGAATACCCCCGGAGGGTGTCGGATGTGCGCAAATAACCGGCGAGATCCAGGTTGGTTACTGTCATTTCCAGTTTTTGGCCGTTTGGCAGGGAGGCGGCCAGTTTCTGCATGTAGGTTTCCAGTTCGGCAAAGGTTTGTTTCTGGAACTGCTCCTGAGTGCCGATGGCTGCCTTGATATCCTTGTAGCTGGCGGGGTTTGACCAGTTGATGATGGCGCTGCCTGTGGCCATTGTGGTGGCGGGGGTGAGCAGGATGCCGAAAATGAAGGGCGAGAGGATTTTCATGTTTGGTCACCAGTTAGGGTGTTGTAATCATTGTGTTTGGGCAAGCCCGGGCGAGAGAGGTTCCTTGCTGATGATACACCGATGAGATGACGATGCCTTTGTCGGGCTTTTTCAATGACAGATAGTCAAAACGAATCAGCTCCCTTTACAGCCACCGATAATGCTCATCCTTGTCACTACTGACGGTAAAAGCAATGGCTGGGGTGCCTTCCAAAAAGCGGGGCAGATGCTCCACTGTGGTCAGTTCTTCTGTTTTCATGATGCCTTGCATGCTCCGATCAGGAACAAATCACCGGGAAAACCCCACATCCTGGTGCAATTTCCGGGCTACGGTGCTGGTGGCCAGGGAACGGATTCTGGCTCTTGCGGGCTGAGCGTCTGCAGACTACAGGTACAGAAAGCCCAGAATCACTGCACCCAGAACCAGCCTGTAGATAGCAAACGGCGCCATGCCGATGCGTTCGATGAAGCGCAAAAAGAAATGAATGGTGGTGTAGGCGGCGATGAAGGACAGCAGTATTCCCAGTGCCAGGTCGCCCCAGTTCACAGTTTCCGCTGCGGCGAAAAGATCCTTGCCCACCCAGATTACCGATGCCAGGATCGTGGGAATGGAAAGCAGGAAGGAAAAGCGTGATGCTGCTTCCCTGGAATAGCCCAGCATCAGGGCTGCGGCCATGGTGATGCCGGAACGAGAGGTGCCGGGGATCAGAGCCAGGGCTTGGGCTGCACCGATGAACAAGGCGTGCTTCAGGTTCATGCTGGTGATATCCAGGCTGCGTTTCGAATAGCGGTCTGCCCACCACAACAGCAGGCCGATGATAATGGTGGTGGCGGCGATGACTTGCGGCGCACGCAGTTCGTGCTCCACCAGATCCTTTATCAATACGCCAACCAGCATTACCGGGATGGTGGCGAGGATAATGGCCCATCCGAGGCGACTGTTGGCGGTGGGCTTTCCGGAAGGGGTGAGGGATGAAAACCAGTCCTGCAGCATCAACATGATTTCCCTGCGGAAGTACAACAGCACGGCGAGCAGGGTTCCTAAATGCACGGCCAGATCGAAAGCCAGTCCCTGGTCTGCATATCCAAACACATAGGGCGCCAGAATCAGATGGGCGGAGCTGGATATGGGCAGGAATTCGGTGAGTCCCTGAATCAGTGCCAGAAGGACAATCTGTATCAAATCCATGATAGTTGGTGCCGTTGTCTTGGGAGCAAATCAGGCAGCATCATACGCCGTTCCGGGGCTGTTGAAAAATCGCGGTATCGGCTTTTCACGGGCAGATTCTGTCGCCACCGCAGCCACAAAGCCCTGATCTGCCATGAAATGCTGACAATGAATAGCTTCTGCAGCAACGGGAGTATCGAAAATTCCCCGCCCCAAGGTTTTCTGCCGGGCTTCCATGGCTGTCCATTGCTGAAAAAACAGCAGCTGCTGGTTGTTGCTGTCCATGTCTGATAGCTGCTCCCGAATGTTTTTTGGGAACAGTCGTTTGGCGATGTTCCGGGCGTACTTCAATGGGCGGATTTTCTCCAGATCCACGCCCACAGGATGCTGTGCGCTGACGGCCAGCAGCCCCAGGCTATGGCTGTGGGAAAGGTTGAACTGCAGCCGGGGGTGTTGAAGATGAGGCTTTCCTCCTGCCTCGATGGAAAACTCCAGCATGGCAGGCTCTGTGCCCAGATAAGAGGCAAGAATACTGCGTAGATAAAACCTGGTGCTTCGATATTGACAGGCGGCCCGGGGGCGTTTGATCGAGGCAAGCCGCTGTTTTTCCTCCGGGCTTAGTGGCTTGCTGGATAGCTCAAGATCCAGCGGGAAGCGCCAGATATGCACTTCTCCATCCATGAGAGTGTTTGCGGTGGCGAAGGAGTGTTCTGACCATTGGGGAGTGTACATGTCTGAAAGCTGCGTCCGGATGGTTTGCATGGCCAGGAATTGCTGAATCCAGGCCGTAACAAGTGTATCATTTCCGGCCATGCAAAAGACCATCGTTTCCCGCGCAGTGTTGGCGCCGGAGGGAAAGCTGCTGTCGAACCTGCACCCTGTTCTCAACCGGGTATATGCCAGCCGCGGAGTGCAGAGTGCGGCCGAGCTTGATCTCGGGCTGCATTCCTTATTGCCTGTGGAATTGATGGACGGAGGGGGGCAGGCGGCACAGCTGATCTTTCATGCGATGCAGGAGGGGCAGCGCATTCTGGTGATTGGCGATTTCGATTGTGATGGCGCCACCAGCACTGCCCTTTGTCTCCTTGCCCTGCGCGCCATGGGGGCGGAGCAGGTGGATTATCTGGTGCCCAACCGGTTTGAATGTGGCTACGGATTGACCCCGGAAATTATCGAACTGGCAGCGCAGAAAGCGCCGGATCTGATCATTACCGTGGACAATGGTGTTTCCAGTGTAGATGGCGTAGCAGCCGCCAATGCGCTTGGCATCAAGGTCATTGTTACGGATCACCACTTGCCCGGCCCGGTGTTGCCGGAAGTGGCCGCCATGGTCAACCCCAATCTCCCCGGTAGCGGTTTTCCGGCAAAATCAACGGCTGGGGTGGGGGTCATCTTCTACGTGTTGCTGGCGCTGCGCGCCTTGTTGCAGGAGCAGGGCTGGTTTGAAACGCGGGCCAAACCGAATATGGGGGATTATCTGGATTTGCTGGCCCTGGGTACGGTCGCAGATGTGGTTCCCCTGGAGCACAATAACCGCATTCTGGTGCACCAGGGGCTGGTGCGCATCCGCAGTGGCCGCTGTCGTCCCGGCATTACCGCCTTGCTGGAAGCGGCAGGGCGCAATCAGCAACGGGTGCAGGCGGCAGATCTTGGTTTTGCCGTGGCGCCACGACTGAATGCCGCTGGCCGCCTGGATGACATGTCGATTGGCATCGAATGCCTGTTGGCGGAAGATCTGTCCGTTGCCAGAACGCTGGCGGCAAGGCTGGATCAGCTCAATCATGAGCGCCGCCGGATAGAAGACAGCATGCGCCAGCAGGCAGAGGCGTTTCTTGAGCAGCTGTTGCTGAAAGAGGCGGATCTTCCCCACGGGCTTTGTTTGTACGACGATAGCTGGCACCAGGGAGTGATCGGCATTCTGGCGTCACGCATCAAGGATCGTTATCACCGGCCGGTGATCGCCTTCGCCCCTGGTGAAGATGGTGAAATCAAGGGCTCCGCCCGCTCCATTCCGGGGGTGCATATCCGCGATGTGCTGGATGAGATTGCCGCTGCCTCACCGGGCTTGCTGTCGAGGTTTGGCGGCCACGCCATGGCTGCGGGCCTGACGTTGGAAGCGCATCGTCTGGATGAATTCAGGAATTTGCTCAACAGGGTCGTGTGCAAACTGCTTGGCGGGAAAGGTTTTGAAGCAGTGATAGAATCTGATGGGGAAATTATGCCACAGGACATGAACCTGGATCTGGCTCATCTTGTAGCGCAGGGCGGCCCCTGGGGACAAGGGTTTCCGGAGCCGGTTTTTCACGGTGAGTTCGAGGTGATCCAGCAGCGTCAGTTGCAGGACAAGCACTGGAAACTGGTCGTGCAGCCCCGGGGCGGCAGTCGGCTTGTCGATGCTATTGGCTTCAATCTGGTTATGGTTTGCCCGCCACCTTTGCCAAAAAAACTGCTGATGGCTTATCAATTGGATATCAACGAGTTTCGTGGCAACAGCAATCTGCAGCTACGCATTGCCCATATGGAGGCGGCATGAGAGATGTGGACGAAGATGGCTTGGCCATTCGCCCCAACAAAACCCAGTTGAAACGTGAGCTGGCCCGGCTGCAGAAGATGGTAGTGGAAATCATCGATCTTGGTGAAGGCGACCGTGCCAGGCTGAGGCTGGACGATAAGTTTCTGGCCGGTGTACAGCGTGCTTCCGCGATGAAGGCCTCCAGCGGCCGTAACCGGGAAATCAAATATCTGACCAAGCTGCTGCAGGAACAGGATCTGGAATACATTTCCAACTGGTTTGATACCAGAAACAGCAAGCACTCTGAAGAGAACCGGAATTTCCATGCGTTGGAAAAATGGCGTGACCGCCTGATCTCCCAGGGAGATGTGGCATTGGAGCAGTATTTGCAGCAGTTTCCTCATGTGGACCGGCAGCAGATTCGCAGTCTGATCCGCAACGCCATCCGGGAAAAAGATGGCGGGAAGCCCGCAGGCGCCGGCAAGAAATTGTTTCGGCAATTGCGGGAAAACGCAGCAGAATCTGTGAACCCGTTACAGAACCTTTGATCAAGTCCGGACGCAAGACGCGAATCCGTGACTTGGTCAGAGGTTTTCATAACATGGCAACCCAATACATCGGGCTGCCGGGTTAGTATTACCTCAACCCACGGATTCAGGTACTACCAACAAGACCGGATAGTGAACACTATGATGCCAGGCGAGTCCAGACCCGTATTTCTCAATCTGTTGCAGATCCGTTTGCCTGTTGCCGGCGTTATGTCTATTGCCCATCGTGCCGCAGGAGTACTGCTGTTTGTTGCGCTCCCCTTTGCCATTGCATTGCTGTCCCTGGCGCTGTCGGATCAGGAGGGCTTTGCTCAGGTACAGGCGCTAATGCAGCAGCCATTGATGCAAGGGGGGGGGCTTTTGTTGCTGTGGGCGCTGGCCCACCATTTTCTTGCTGGTATACGTTATCTGCTGATCGATATTCACCTCGGGGTGCAGGCTCCCTGGTATCGCCAGAGCGCATGGGCAGTGCTGGTGGCCGCTCCCGTCTTGGCCTTGCTGCTGTTGTGGGGGTTGTCATGAGCCGCCACCTATCCGGCTTCCGCGCCTGGATGTGGCAGCGCGCCAGCGCTGTCTATCTGGCAGGGTTCTGCATCTATGCCCTTGCCCGCCTGATTACTGTTCCCCCCGTCGACCATCAGGCGCTGAAGAGCTGGGTAGGAAATCCTGGCATGTGGCTGGCGACGGCGCTGTTTTTTCTTTTCCTGCTGCTGCATGCATGGATTGGTGTGCGGGATGTGATTCTGGACTATATCAAGTCGGCAGGTCTGCGCCTTGGGATGCTGGCGGCGGTGTTTGTGTTTGTACTGATCTGTGGGCTGTGGGTTCTTTCAATACTGATGGGCGTGCTATGAGTTTAATACGAAGAAATTTTGATGTGCTCATCATTGGCGCCGGCGGCGCCGGGCTGAATGCAGCAGTACAGTTGGCGAAGGCGGATATGCGGGTGGCGGTAGTGTCCAAGGTTTTTCCCACACGCTCCCATACCGTAGCCGCACAGGGGGGAGTCAATGCCGCCCTGGGGAATGTAAATGATGATAGTTGGCACTGGCATATGTTCGACACCGTCAAGGGTTCAGACTATCTTGGTGATCAGGATGCCATTGAATTCATGTGCCGGGAAGCCATCCCCACGGTGTATGAGCTGGAACACAATGGCGTGCCTTTTTCCCGCCTGGACAGCGGCAAGATCTACCAGCGTTCCTTTGGTGGGCAAAGCCGTGGTTTTGGCGAAGAGCAGGCAAGCCGCACCTGTGCAGCGGCAGACCGCACCGGCCATGCCATTTTGCACACTCTCTACCAGCAGAATATCAAGGCGCGCAGCCATTTTTTCACAGAGTATTTCGCCATTGATTTACTGCAGGATGCAGAAGGCGGCGTGACGGGCGCGCTGGTGATGGATATTGCCTCGGGTGAACCCATGATCCTCAACGCCCGTGCGACCCTGCTCGCCACCGGTGGCTGTGGTCAGGTGTTTCGCACCACCAGCAATGCGCATATCAACACCGGTGACGGGATGGCCATGGCCTTGCGGGCCGGTGTTCCCTTGCAGGATATGGAGTTCTTCCAGTTTCATCCTACCGGCGTTGCCGGGCGGGGGATGCTGATTACCGAAGCTTCAAGGGGCGAGGGTGGCTACCTGATCAACAGCGAGGGTGAGCGTTTCATGGAACGCTATGCCCCTGGCGCGAAAGACCTCGCCAGCCGTGATGTGGTGGCGAGAGCCATCGTCACCGAGGTGCGGGAAGGCCGGGGCTGCGGGCCGAACAAGGACTATGTATTGCTCAAGGTCGATCATCTGGGAGAGGAAGTGGTCGCCAAACGCCTGCCAGGCATTCGGGAAACCAGCAAGATCTTCCTCGGTGTGGATCCCGCCTTTGAACCCATCCCCGTATATCCCACCGCGCATTATGCCATGGGTGGAATTCCTTCCGACCGCTTTGGGCGAGTGGTGGCTCCCGTGCATCACGGACCGGAAGAAGTGGTGCAGGGATTGTATGCTGCCGGGGAGTGTGCCTGTGTGTCTGTGCATGGCGCGAATCGTCTTGGTGGCAACTCGCTGCTGGATATTCTGGTGTTCGGGCGGTTGTCCGGGCTGGATATTCTGGAATATCTGGGGGAACACCCCCGTCACCGCCTTACTGACAGTAGCAGTGAAGAGTGCGCCATGGCGCGCTTCCAGCGCTTCGATATGTCAGGAGAAGGGATAACAGTGGCCGAATTGCGCAGCGAATTCCGCAAGGTCATGGAAGATCATGCAGGTGTTTTTCGTACCGATGCAGTCATGCGGGAGGGTGTGGACAAGGTCAGGGATATTCGCCACCGCCTGGAGGATGTGCGCCTTGCCGATACCAGCCGTACTTATAATACTGCTCGCATCGAGGCTTTCGAGCTGGAGAACCTTATTGATGTGGGCATATCCATTGTCACTGCGGCGTTGCATCGCAAGGAGAGCAGGGGGGCGCATTCCCGCCCGGACTACCCGGAGCGTGATGACAGGAACTGGATGCGCCACAGCCTGTATTTTCTGGAAGAAGACAGGCTGGACTACAAGCCCGTGCGTACCAAGCCCCTGAGTGTAGACAGCTTCCCGCCAAAGCCGAGGGTGTACTGATGGAGTTTCAGATCTACCGTTTCAACCCGGACGTGGACCAGGAGCCGCGCATGCAGTCTTTTGCGGTGGAAGTGGAAAGGGGCATGATGCTGCGGGATGTGTTGCTGGAGATCAAGCGCCGGGATGAGTCCTTTGCTTTTCGCCATTCCTGCGGTGAAGGTGTGTGTGGCTCGGATGGCGTCAATGTCAATGGCAGGAACCAGCTGGCCTGCATCACGCCGGTCTCGGATTATGAAAAAGGCCCGGTAGTGATTCGCCCTCTCCCTGGCCGTCCGGTAACTCGAGATCTGGTGGTGGACATGAGTGATTTCTACCACCAGTATCATGCGGTTGATCCCTGGTTGAAACGCAAGGATCCGGTGCCCGAACAGGAAAATTTGCAGACCCCGGAGCAGCGCGCCAGGCTGGACGGGCTGTGGGAATGCATCCTGTGCGGCTGCTGTTCCAGCTCCTGCCCTTCTTTCTGGTGGAATCCGGAAAAGTTCCTGGGTCCCCAGGCACTGCTGTCATCCTGGCGTTTTCTTGCCGATAGCCGGGACCAGGCGGAAGATGAGCGCCTGGATGCTCTGGATGGGCCTTACAAGGTATTTCGTTGCCACACCATAATGAATTGCGTGGACGCCTGCCCCAAGCACCTGAATCCTACACGGGCAATCGGGCATATTCGCAACCTGATGCTGAAAAAATCCGTGTGAGCAAGCTTCCTTTCAAGGAAAAGGAACGGCTGAAATGGCAGTGTCGGCGAGGCATGCTGGAGCTGGACTGTCTGCTCGAACATTTTTTGCATGAACGCCACGACCATCAGACGGAACAGATACAGATTGCCTTCCGCCACCTGTTGCGGGAGGCTGATCCGCATATTTTTCACTGGCTGACAGCAGCTCCTGAAGATGCCCCTGACAAATACCGGGAGCTGCTGCAGCTGATTCGCTTTTGAAGTGGTTACAACTGCCGTTGTTCAGGCTCCTTGGCGGCTTCTGACTCTTCTGGCGCCTCTACCTTGATTCCGCTCACATAAAGCGCCAGTGCCTCGATCTCCAGTTCGGTCAGCTTGTTGGCGATGGTATGCATGATGGTGTTGTCGTTGGTTCTGATGCGCTCACCAAATGCATGTAGCTGGTCGGCGACATAGCGTTTGTGCTGTCCCGCGAGGCGGGGCAGGTCATCGCTGCCTCGGCCGAATTCCCCATGACAGGATTTGCAGGAGGGAATTCCGGAGTACTTGTTGCCTTTCTTGTACAGGTATTCGCCTACTGCGGAAAAACCCTTGTCCCGTACCCGGTGCGAGAG
>JALWMK010000172.1 GCA_027083925.1 Sedimenticola sp.
GGGATATTGGCAGGCGCCTGGTTCTGGAATTTGGCCTTGTGCCTAGCTGGATCGGCTGGATAGATGCCTGGGATTTGAGACCCCTTAGGGAGCCTCAAACCCGTCACTGAATAGTTGTCCTCTTGGACCATATCGCGGCAGGGGCTCGCCCTGTTCATACGGCCCCAGATCAGGGGCCATTCCCCCATGGTCTTCATTGATGTTAGCCAGAACGATGCCGGCATCAATGGCGTTGCAGCCTGCCTTCAGGGAGAAATGCTGGAAAGGCATGGAGGTTGGTGGAGGCTGGGGGATGTCGAACTGTTCAAAGCAGATATTCCGGTCGATGTGAACAGCATTGATTTGCAGTCCCGTAGCCAGGGAAAAATCTTTAATTGTGGGATAGCGAACGCCACCCCATTTGGCGGCGTAGGTAAAAGATCCCCAGTCAAAGCCATCGTAATCCAGACTGGTGCGCCAGCTTGGAGCATGCCCGCCGGAGTTATGCTGCCAGGCGTAGCCGTTGTTGACACTGACCCAGATGTTGTTGCTGGAATGGAAGGTGAGGATACCCGGCACCTCGTTTGGCGAGGCATTACCCAGCGCGTTGTTCCAGCCCACAAAGACGTTGTGGGCGAGGAGCACCCGGCTGGTACTACGGATTTTTAGCGTAGACTCCATGGGCGCTGCAACCTGGTTGCGGATGAAATACCAGGGGCCACGATTCATGGGCTGAAAGCTGAAGCCGTTATGGCGCGCATTGGAGATGCGGTTCTCCCACACGCGGATGTTGGCGTAGCCATAGTCTGGTTCGATGCCGTCGTCGGTGACGTCGAATATCTCGTTTCTGAAAATATCGGTGTTGCGCTGCGCAGAAGAAATGCCATCGGCCACCAGGGAAATGCGGTTCCAGGCAACGGTATGCCCGCTGGTAAACTGGAGTTCTATGCCTTCACCGCCCCAGCTGGCAGGCCCGTCCGGCGTGTTGATGTCCTTGTCCCCGATAATGGTGTTGTCGCTGATCAGCCAGTTCGAGCCACCATGGTTGAGTGCGATGCTGTAATAGAAATCCGTGAACAGGTTTTCCATGATCACCACATCATCGGGGGCATTATAGGTTCTCAGACCATACTCGTTACCCACATTTGCATGCCCACGGATATGCAGTCCCTCGACCCATAGATGGCTGGCGGCGATACGTAAGGGGCTGTCCAGGATGGCCTCGCCGTTGTTCAGCGCCTGCCAGACGATATAGTTGCCCCTGGCGCCGGAAACATTGAGCTGTACTTCGCTGCCGCTGTCAAAACCGGAATAGATCCCGTTGTTCAGCAGAAAGGTGTCGCCGGGCCGGGCATGGGCCTGTGCTTCCGCTATGCCCAGAAAAGGCGCAGCTGGAGAACCGTCACCACCACCATTGCCGGGCTGCACATGAAAGATCCTGCCTCCCATAGGTTTTTTTGGCTGGGGGCGGGTGCTTATCTGCAGGGATCGCGTCGTGCCGCCGCCATCCGGGTCGCTGATTTCCAGGGATAGCTCGTAGGTCTGCCCGGGGGCAAGGAAGAAGATGCTTCCCGCGAATCCATTGAAATGATCCGCCTGGCCACTTTTGGGATCTGGCGGTGTGTAATCGACGCGAAACAGATCGAGACCGGTTTTCCATTTTTGGGCGCCCAGGGGGCGGTACCTGAGTTTGCAGCTGGCGTTGTGATTGTCGTCGCCGTCCATGCGCAGCTCCAGCCCAATGGAATGGATGGTCGAATAGCCAAGAATGTCGATATTGGCCATACTGTTGGCTGCGGAAACCGGCTGCAATAGGGAAGGTGCAATCAGGCAGAGCAGCAATGCCGCAGAAAAGACGGTCGCCGGGTTGTTTCTGGTGGGAGAGAATCGCCGCATGGGACGATTGTCCCATCAGTTTGCAGGGGAATTCTGTGATCAGGGCAGCACAATCCTGGGTTTTTCGCTATTGCGCCGAAACAGTACTGCCA
>JALWMK010000173.1 GCA_027083925.1 Sedimenticola sp.
AATGGTGGTCCCCGGATGACGAGAAATACATCGCAAACCTCCGCCCCCCTGTCACATCCTCATTGTAATTTATTGATTCGGCGCCTGAATCCGCAAGTTCATGACGGCGCATGGCGCAAGCTCTTGATCCCCCGGCGGTTCTATATATACCCGCTTAACCTGAGAGTGAAGCTAAGCATTTTTTGATGCCACCGGGAAATCGATATCATACGCTCTGCATCCGCCCTGAACCCACGGATTCAGGTAGGCCATAAAGTAATGGGATGCACCTTCCGGGAATTGCTGGCCAGCATCAGGCGATGCTGATACAGTTTGCCGATACCCTGGCATTGTTCCCCTGGAGCCGTTGATGACCGGACTGACCGACCCTTTCAACAGAAGCATTCGTTATCTGCGTGTATCGGTAACGGATCGTTGCAACTACCGCTGCTTTTACTGCATGCCTTCCCAGGGGATGGAATGGGAAGAGCGATCAGAATTCCTTACCTTCGAGGAAATGACCCGCATCATTCGCTTGTTTACCGAGCTGGGAGTGGACAAGGTGCGCCTCACAGGTGGCGAGCCTCTGGTACGCAGAGGACTACTGGATTTCGTAAAACAGCTCAACGATTTGCCCGGCCTGTATGACCTTTCCATGTCGAGCAATGCACACTTGCTGGGCGAGCAGGCGCAACAGCTTAAAAATGCCGGCGTCAGCCGGGTCAACATCTCCCTGGATTCCCTCAACCCAGATACATTCCGCAAAATCACCGTCAACGGTGATTTACAGCCCGTACTGGAAGGCATTGATGCGGCACTGGCCGCAGGCATGCACCCGGTAAAGGTCAACATGGTGGTGATGCGCGGCCTGAACGATGGGGAAATCGAATCCATGCTGGACTATGCGGTGGAGCGCGGCGCTGATTTACGTTACATTGAAACCATGCCGGTTGGCGAAGCTGGCATTGCGGGTACGGACTATTACATGCCTGCAGCAGAGATCCTGACACGCCTGAAAGAACACCTTGGTGAAGAATTGATCCCGGCCAAGGGCGGCAAGGGCGCCGGACCCGCCCGTTATTACCAGGTAAGCTCCGGGCCAGTGCGGGTTGGCGTGATCAGCGCGCTCTCCCGCCACTTCTGTGATGACTGCAACCGGGTGCGCCTGACCGCCAAGGGCGATCTGGTGCTCTGTTTGGGGCAGGAAGACCGGGTATCCCTGCGCGATGGCCTGCGCAAGGGGTTCGGCGATGAGCAGATCAAGGCAGTCATTCTCGATGCCATTGCCCACAAGCCTCACAGTCATGAATTCAATAACGACAGCAGCAAGGTTTCCCTGCGGCATATGTCATCTCTGGGTGGCTGATGGGGAAATTCCTTTCCCTCCTGTTTCCTGAATCATCCCGTAGTTTCCCCGGGCAGCGCTGGATCAGTATCAGCCTGCGCACCCTGCACCTGATCGGCCTGTCCGGAACCGGATACGGCTTTCTCGGCGATGGCAGCTACTTCGACTGGAAAGCCTTTCTGCTGCTGACCATTGCCAGCGGCATGGCCATGATGCTGATTTCCATCTGGAACAACGGTATCTGGCTATTGCAATTACGCGGTCAGATCATCTTGCTGAAGCTGGTATTGCTGGGGCTGGTTTTCGTTCAGCCACAGTTCCATGCGGCATTGTTCATCGCCGTACTGGCGCTTTCCGGCTTTATTTCCCACGCACCAGGCAGTATCAGATACTACTCTATACTTCATGCGCGGCGGATTGATTCAATACCGTAGAAGTGGCAGCAGTGCTTCCCTGTTCACATGGAGCAGTTAGACAAACAAGAATGCTCCATGCCCAAGCGCCCTTTCCGGGCTAACCCTCAGGGTTCAATTCGTCCGCAACAAATTCGAGAATATCTCCTGGCTGACACTCCAAAACCTGACAGATTTTCTCTAGCGTGGAGAAACGCACACCCTT
>JALWMK010000174.1 GCA_027083925.1 Sedimenticola sp.
TGCGTGGCACCATCAAGGGTTGGAATAATATGGGCGTATGCCGTGACAAGCTGTGGCCTTACCGGGTCAGCCGCAAGGGTGATCTGACGGTGCGTCGCGCCAAGGATGCGCGCAGCCAGACCCTGGGTGCCTACTATCGGCTGCATCCGCAAATCAATCATTACCATGCAGCACTGAATGAAGCTGGCGTGATCGTGGTATCGGCGATGGTTCATGCTGGCTGGGATGAGCCTGAAGACGGGCATATTCGCAAACACGACAAAACGGATGGCGGCCATGCCTTTGCCGTAGTGGGGTATGACGAAAAAGGTTTTTGGGTGCAGAATTCCTGGACAGATGGTTGGGGTGACAAAGGCCTGGCTCTGTGGAGTTATGAAGACTGGATAGAAAACGTCATGGATGCCTGGGTGTTTCGCTTGGCGTTGCCTACGCCTTCTATATTCGGTTTGCGGGCGGTCAGTTCCAAACTGCCCGAGAAAGAACAGTTCGTAAAAAAGGTTCCGCGTTCCTCCATCGCCGGGCACTTTGCACATGTGGATGATGGTGCTTACAAGGAGAGTGGCCGCTACTGGAGCACGGCATTTGACGTGTCGGAAACTGCCGCCCTGGTGGCGGAAAGCAGCAAGTATGATCATTTATTGTTGTACGTTCATGGTGGCCTGAATTCACCGGAAGATTCCGCCAGGCGGGTAGCCGCCATGCGTGGTGTGTTCAAGGACAACCGCATATATCCCTTCCATATCATGTACGACACCGGCCTGGCGGAAGAACTGAAGGATGTGATTCTGCGTAAATCAGAGCAGGCTGTTGGTCGTGTTGGCGGCGCACTGGACTGGACGGATCGCTTTATGGAAGGCCTGCTGCGCAAGCCGGGAACCCTGGTTTGGGAGGAAATGAAAAAAGGCGCCCGTGCGGCCTTTGATCCTGATGGGGCGGCGATGGATGCCGTGGATCAGTTTCTGCAGCAATTCAGGAAACAGGGAAAGTCGAAAAAGCTGCATCTGGTCGGGCACAGTACCGGCGCCATTGCCATCGGCCAGTTGCTGCGCACCCTGAGCCGGCGTCAGCTGCAAATCGACACCTGCTCCCTCATGGCGCCGGCCTGCACCCTGGATGGGTACGAGAAAAGCTACGCGCCACTACTGGATGCGCAAGGCCGCCTGCGGATCAGGGACATGGCCATCTACAACCTGCTGGATGAGCTGGAACTGGATGATACGGTGACGCCCCTCTATCGCAAATCCCTGCTGTACCTGGTATCGAATGCCTTCGAGAGGCAGCAGGAATGCCCCTTGTTGGGTATGCAGAAGTTCGCCACAGATGTGACCAGGGTGGGAGATCAGCCCCGCATTCATTACTCCAACGGCGCAACGGGCAGGATTACCCGCAGTACCACCCATGGGGGATTTGACAATGACGTATTCACCATGAACCACATACTAAAGCGGGTGTTGAATGCGGCTCCAGCACGGCTGTTCAGGAAGGAAGACCTGGACTATTGATGGCGGGACAGCGCCTGTATCAGGCAGCGCAGCGCCTTGCCCCGGTGGCTCATGGTGTTTTTTGCCTCTGCCGGCAGCTCGGCGGCGCTGCAGTTCTTTTCCGGCACAAAAAACAGGGGATCATAGCCAAAGCCGTTTTCTCCCTGGGGATGGCGCAAGATTCTTCCCTCCCAGCTCCCCTGGCAGATAATGGGGACAGGATCGGTGCCGTGGCGCATGTACACGATCAGGCATTGAAAACGGGCGGTGCGCTGCTCCTGTGGAATGTTTTCCAGCGCGGCCAGCAATTTGCAGTTGTTGTCGGCATCACTGGCGTCGGGGCCGGCGAAGCGGGCGGAGTAAATGCCGGGAGCGCCGTTGAGGGCATCCACCTCCAGTCCGGAATCGTCGGCAATGGCGGGTAGCCCGCTGTGTATGGCGGCGTTTCTGGCCTTGAGGATGGCGTTTTCGACAAAGGTCAGACCTGTTTCCTCAACCTCTGTGATGTCAAAGGCGGACTGGGGCAGCACTTCCCGTTCCTGGCCGGCCAGGAGTTGACTGATTTCCCTGACCTTGCCCTGGTTGTTGCTGGCGAGAACGATGCGTTGTGGCATGGCGAGCGGATTCCAAATGAAGAATAGGGACGAATTGTAACTTTTTGCCACCAGGGGTTGTCATATAATTACCCCCTTGCCGGTCTGAATGAATAATCCGCTTTCTCAGGAGTAATCCATGAGTAATTCTCATGCGCTCAAAATAAGTCTGTTTCTCGCGCTGTTCGTCGTGCTGGTCGCGTTTACCAAGCTGGTGGCCGGTGCTTCGGTGCCCTGGCAAACCTGGTCAGAAGCGCCTTTCGCCCAGGCGAAAGCGGAGAAAAAGCTGGTGCTGGTGGATCTGAGCGCAGAATGGTGCGGTTTCTGCAAGAAAATGGACGCCACCACCTGGCGTGATCCCAAAGTGCTGGCAGCAATCGACAAGGACTATGTACCGATCAAGATCGTGGATGAGAAACACCCGGAACTGGCGGCGCGCTATCGTGATTATGGTCGGCCTGCCATCATCATCATGGCTGCCGATGGTACGGAGTTGATGCACAAACGCGGTTACATGAAGCCACAGTGGATGGAATGGCTGCTGCAGGCGGTGATTCAGGAGCAGGGGAGCGAAGCATTGTGAAGCGCCGCCGCTTTCTGTACTGGAGCATGGGCGGAATGCTGGCAAGTGGTATCCTGCCCGCCCATGCGAGAAACTGGATGCCGGATTTCTCTACTATCCGGCTCGAGGCCACAGGCATGGATGCATCGCAATGGCAGACGATGGCGGTGGTGCAGGCGCATCTTTTTCCTTCTGAAAAAAACGCCCCGGGCGCTATAGAAGTAAACGCGGCGTCCTATCTCCAGTGGGTGCTTTCCGATCCTGCCCTGGAAAAAGCCAGCCGGGATTCCTTCCGCGAGGGGGTGGAGTCGATCATGGCATTGAGCAAGGAAGGCCATGGCCAGGCTTTTCCCCTGTTGGCATCAGCACAGAAGGAGGAGGTATTGCGCAAATTTGAATCCCGGCCCGGAGGAGGGCACTGGCTGCATGAAGTGCTGCACTATATCCTGGAAGCCACGCTTACCGATCCCGTGTATGGTGGCAACCCCAATGGAATCGGCTGGAAGTGGCTGGGGCACAAGCCCGGTTATAAACGCCCACCTGCTGACAAACGGTATTTTCTCTTATGAGCCATGATTTTGATGTCATCGTTATCGGCAGTGGCGCCGGTGGCTCCCCTGTGGCACTGACCCTGGCGCAAGCCGGACATTCTGTGCTGGTGCTGGAACGCGGCCCCTGGTACAGCACGGAGGATTTCTACAAGGATGAACTGGCCTGCTGCCTGCGGGAAACATACAAGCCCAACCGCAAGGATGAGCCGCATATCATTGAGCTGGAAGATGGTGACGGCGGCTGGAAGGTCCAGCGCACCGAAAGCGGGCGCTGGAATTTCTGGAATGGCAACTGTGTCGGCGGATCCAGTAATTTCATGAGTGGCTATTTCCATCGCCTCAAGCCTGTGGATTTCCGCCTGCTATCCGAGTTCGGCCCCATAGAAGGAGCCAACATCGCAGACTGGCCCATCAGCTATGAAGACCTGGAGCCGTATTATACCCGCGTCGAGACAGAAGTTGGCATATCGGGAAAGGTACAAGCCCACCCCCATGCCGAGCCGCGCAGCCGGGCCGATTTCCCTTATCCGCCACTACAGGAACATGCAGTAGCAGGTATGCTGGATGAGGCAGGAAAAAAACTGGGGTTTCATCCTCTGCCCACGCCCCGCGCCATTCTCTCCCGTCCTGCTGACGGACGTGGAAGCTGCGCCTACAATGGCGGCTATTGTGGAAGCACAGGCTGTTCCACCGCCGCCAAAGGCAGCGCCAGATCGGCCTTGCTGGAAAGGGCTGTGATGACCGGACGCTGTGAAGTACGCCCCCACTCTCTGGTAAAGCGCCTGATTACAGACGCCAAAGGCAAGATCACCAGTGTGGAATACTTCGACAAGGCAGGTGCACTGAGGCAGGTGGATGCAGGCATCTATGTGATTGCCTGCCAGGCGGTCGAAAGTGCCAAACTGCTGCTGCGCTCCACCGGCCCGAAATTCCCCCGGGGGCTGGCCAATGCCAATGGCCTGGTGGGAAAGAACCTGCTGTTTGCTGGTGGTGGGGCCGGTTCCGGGCAGTTGCCCTATGGCAAGTTCAGCAAAGCCAAGGCACAGGAGCTGGCGCAAACCGGGTTCTTCATCAATCGCGCCCTGCAGGACTGGTATGTCATCGACGACAAGGAATTCGGTTCCAGGCAAAAGGGTGGCACCATTGATTTCGTGCATGTGCACCCCAGCCCCGTGCTGCGCGCCAGCCGTCATCTGCATGGCGATCATGGTTTGCTGTGGGGCAAGCCCCTGAAGCGTAACCTGGAACACTTGTTCCGCGATGCCGTGCCGCTGAAGATAGAAGCCTTTTGCGACTGGCTCCCGGTGGACGACAGCTTTGTCACCCTGGATCCGTCCCAAAAAGACAAATGGGGCATGCCTCTGGCGCGGGTGCGTACAGGGTTTCATGTGCAAAATCTGAAAGTGGGCTGGTATCTGGCGGCAAAAGGGGCGGAATTGCTCAAGGCCATTGGTGCCGAGGATGTCATTTCCTTCGCTTCCGGCGAACCCCCCGTCAACCTGCAGGCTGGCACTTGCCGTTTCGGTACCGACCCGGATGTTTCGGTGCTGGATTCCAACTGTCGCGCCCATGAAGTGGAAAACCTGTATGTTACTGACGGCAGCTTCATGCCCACCGGCGGCAGTGTGCCCTACACCTGGACGATCTATGCCAATGCTTTCCGGGTAGCAGATCATCTGCTTCAGCGGCTTGGGAAGCCCAGTCAAGAGGAAGTGTAAATGAAAGAAAAGCGAAAAATAACAACATTGCTGTCAGCCATGGGGTTGTGCTGCGCCCTGTCTGCTCCCGCCGTGGGCCTTGCCGCCGAGGCGCTCTCGCCTGCGCAAAAGGCGGAAGTGCAGCAGATTATCGGCAGCTATCTGAAGGAAAATCCGGAAGTGGTAATTGACGCGATTCAGGCCTGGCAGCAGCAGCGGAAAGCGGCGGAATCGGCGATTACCAAAGAAGCCATTGCCGAATTGATGGCAGAGGCAGCCAACACCCAATCACCTGTCTGGGGAAACCCCGATGGCGATACGATTGTGGTGGAGTTTTTTGACTACAACTGTCCTTACTGCAAAAAAGTGTTCCCCAGCATGGAGAAGCTGATTGCCGATGATGGCGACATCAAGATCGTGATGAAGGAGCTGCCGGTGCTGGGGCCGGACTCGGAATATGCGGCGAAAGCGGCCCTGGCCGCACAGATGCAGGGGAAATACAACCAGTTTCATGCGCAGATGATGAACCAGGGCGGCCGCCTCTCCAGAGACGGGGTGCTGGCGGCGGCGAAAGCTGTGGGACTCGACCTGGAGAAACTGCAACAAGACATGGGATCAGCCCAAGTGCAGCAGGAGCTGGAGCGCAGCAGCGTCTGGGCACAACGCCTGGGCGTCAATGGCACGCCGGCATTCGTGATCGGAGAAGAGCTGGTGCCAGGTGCCATCGACGGTCAGCGCATGAAGCACTTTGTTGAGCTGGCGAGGAAGAAAAAACAGCGGTAATGTGCTGTAGGGCGCCTCTATTAATTCATGATTGGCATCTACGCACATGAGGGCAGCGATAACTTCGTCGCCTACAGGGAGGTAGGTGAGGGGCGTAAGCTGGGAGCGGAAGCTTTGAAAATCTTGCAAATCGCCTGCTACAAGGTGAATTGCGCTTGCGCAAGAGAAGGTGCCCTGGGGCATTTGCTGCGATCTTCGCCTTGTTCTCACTGCCCTCATGCACGAATCTGCTCAAACAGAATTAATAGAGGTGCCCTGTAGTAATTGAAACAAAAAAGCCTGCTGTTTCAGCAGGCTTTTTTGTTTGTATGGACAGCGGGAATTCAGCATTTCTTGCAGAGCAGATGATCCACGGACAGCTTGCCCGGGCCATGGAAAACCGTGATCAGCAGCATGAGCCCCCAAAGGATATGTTGTTGCAGGCCGGCAGCGCCTTCTGCGCCGAAAAGGAAACTGGCATAAGCGTATACCGCAACGGCGTTGAATGAAAACAGCGCCAGGGCGGACAGGCGACTGGCAATGCCCAGGGCGACGAGAACAGGCAGGATCAGTTCTGCCGCCGTCCCCGTCCAGGCCGCTACTTGTGGTGAGAGCAGGGGCACGTTGTATTCGTAGTCAAACAGCATCACTGTCGTATCCCAGCTCTGTATTTTTACCAGCCCGGATTTGAAGAATACCCAGGCTACCCAGAGGCGTACCGCGAGGTCGAATACAGGAGCCAGAAGTTCAAGCAGTCGTGCAATGGCGCTGTAGGGTTTTACAAGGGTTTGTAGCAGGCTCATGTTTACTCCCGGTTGCCGAAGCATCAAAACAGGCCGGCGGCTGCATGTCCCGTTAGCCGGTTCATGCAGCCGCCGGATTCAGATCATTTTTTTACCTTGCCGCCTGCGATTTTGTCGCAAGTGCCTTCAGGTACATACACCCACTCTTCAGGATCGTTGTCCTTGGCGGCCTGGCCGGCGCAAGCGTGGGCTGAAGTGCCGCAATCGTTCTTGCCGGCTTTGGCAACGCCCATGCATTTTTCAAAGCCTGGTTTGCCGGCCATGGCGCTTCCACTGATGCCCAGGGACAACATGGCAATGGCAACAGCACTCATAATGATCGATTTTTTCATGGAGAATCTCCTTAACTGGTGTAGTTTCATAAAAATACCATTTAGTTGGAATGGTGCTTGCTTAAGCCAAAGAACTCGTTGTTCTTCTATCCCGGCACACGAACCCATGCATGGGTTCGTGTGCCGGGATGACCATGATTATTACCTGAACCCGCGGATTCAGGCATTAGCTTAAGCAAGCACCATTCCCATTCGACCGGTTTTTTCCCGGTTCGGATACTATGACCTGACAGATTGCCGTTTTGTTTCCAGAATGATGGTTTTTTGTCTGCTGCGGAAACAAAGTACTTGCCGCCAGGGTCTTGATCATAGTGACAGATGCTGAAACATTACACATATGAATTGTGAGCAATTCCAGACCCGCTTGATGAAAGAGCCTTCCTGCAAAGACAGGGACTTCATTGCGCACCGGAAAAACTGTGCCGGTTGCGCCCGGGAATGGCAGCAGGCTCGGAAGTTTGAGTCGATGCTGCATGCCGCCATTTCCGTGCAACCGGGAAAAGAGCTGTGTGCGAAGCCGGCGTACAGTCGTACAGGGTGGTGGCGGCAAACCTGGGTAAAGGCAGTATCTGTGTTGCTGCTGCTGGGAGCAACGGTGGCAGGATTCAATCTTGCACAACAGGTGTTTACCGGGAACAATCTGCCGCAACTGATAGTGCGCCATATCCAGAAAGAGCCGGAAATGCTCAACTCCCGGTACGCCATGAATGAGATGGAGATTCTGGAAGCGCTTTCTCCCCTGGGGTTTGAGCTGGTCGAGGTGCCCGCCAGGATTACAGCCGCAACCCCGTGCTGGATGCGCAAGAGACGCGGCATGCACCTGGTCATGCAGGGGGGGAGTGGGCCGGTAACCGTACTGTTAATGCCAGGCGAGCATGCGCAACAACGCCAGCTTGTGGCAGCTGTTTCTCTCTCTGGAGTCCTGGTTCCCACAAGCTGGGGAAGCATGGCTGTGATCAGCCATGCCGGTGAGGATATCGAACCCTTAATGCATTCCCTGCGGCGCCAGCTGCGCAGGAAGGGCAAGCACCCTTCCACAGCTTCTTTTTGATCTGGGATTGTGCAGGCCGTCAGCTTGAAGGGACTTTCAGAACCTTTTGCTGTTCGGCGATGATTTCACGGATACCCCGGCTGGCCAGAGCGAGCATCTGATTCATTTCATCGCTGCTGAATACCATGCCTTCCGCCGTACCCTGTACCTCGATAAAACCACCGCTGTCATTCATCACCACGTTCATGTCGGTTTCAGCATTGGAGTCTTCTATATAGTCCAGATCCAGTATCGGGGTGTTGGCATAGATGCCGGTAGAAACAGAGGCGACATGGTGGATGATGGGGTTCTCTGTCAGCCGCCCTTTTTTTAGTAACCCGTCCACGGCCAGAGCCAGGGCCACGAAGCCACCAGATACGGATGCGGTGCGGGTCCCGCCATCAGCCTGGATGACGTCGCAATCCAGGGTGATAGTGTGTTCGCCAAGCTTTTTCAGGTTCAGGGCGGCGCGCAGGGAGCGGCCGACAAGGCGCTGGATTTCCATGGTGCGGCCACCCTGCTTGCCTCTCGCCGCCTCGCGTCCCATGCGGCTGTTGGTAGAGCGGGGTAACATGCCGTATTCGGCTGTGACCCAGCCGCCCTGATCCTTGTCCATCCAGCGGGGAATGCGCTCTTCCACAGTTGCGGTGCAGATCACTCGGGTATCACCAAAACCCACCAGCACGGAACCTTCAGCGTGCTTCGTAAAGTTGGTAATAAAGCTAACAGGACGCATTTCATCGTTGGCGCGGCCGCTGGGTCTCATCGGGGGTTCCTCTGTTGGTGGGTAATGAGTGAAGGGCACCTCTATTAATTCATGATTGACATCTACGCACATGAGGGCAGCGATAACTTCGTCGCCTACAGGGA
>JALWMK010000175.1 GCA_027083925.1 Sedimenticola sp.
ATGCCGTCAAGCCCCTGCTGGGCCATGAGATCAACAAGTTCAAGCCTCTCATGACCCGTGTCGATCCGAAAAAAATCGACGCCATGCTCGAAGCCTCCAGGGAAGACATGGAAGCCAAACCCCAAAAGCCCGCACCCGCCGAGACCGGAAAGGAAAATATGCCTACCATCACCTTTGAAGACTTCGCCAAAGTGGATCTGCGCGTAGCCCGCATCATCAAGGCCGAAGCCGTGGAAGGGGCAGACAAGCTCCTGCAGCTCACCGTGGATCTGGGAGATGAGACCCGTAACATCTTCGCCGGCATCAAGGCTGCCTATGATCCCGCCGAACTGGTAGGACGCCTCACCGTGGTGGCGGCTAACCTGGCTCCGCGCAAGATGCGCTTTGGCATATCCGAGGGCATGGTGCTGGCCGCAGGCCCGGGCGACAAGGACATTTTCCTGCTCACCCCCGATGATGGCGCCAGACCAGGCATGAAGATCAAATAGTCATGTACAAGGGAAGCTGCCTCTGTGGCAAGGTGACCTTTGAAATAGATGGCAAGATAGACAGCATCGTCTATTGCCACTGTTCCCTGTGCCGCAAGGCACAGGGCAGCGCCTTCGCCACCAATGGCGTGGTGAAGCGCAAGGATTTCCACTTCCTTCAAGGTGAAGAGAAACTGAGCGTCTATGAATCCTCACCAGGACACCACAAGCATTTTTGCAAGCACTGTGGCTCTCCTATCATGAGCAGTAGCGACCAGACACCTGCGCAGATACGTATCCGCCTGGGCACGATTGAATCTTCCATCAGAGAGCGCCCCGAAGCACATATCTTTGCTTCTTCCAAAGCCAACTGGGATACGATTAAGGACGATCTGCCTCAATACCCGGGCTATGAACCAAAACGACAGAAAACCTGAAAATGATCAGAAAACATCACCTACTCCCTGTGATTGCCATCGCTCTTGCCGCCTGCAACAGCATGCCCGGCAACGATAACGCACCACAGTTACAAACGCTGAACTATGAATGTGGTGGCAACTTCGGCTTTACTGCTTATATCACTGACAGCCAGGCACAGCTGTTTCTTCCGGAAAAAACCCTGACCTTGCCACGCATGGCTGACATCAAAGGCCAGCGCTATATCAGTGAAGATCGCAAAATTCTGTTTTTGCGTAAAGGCGACAACGCAGTGCTGGCGACTGGCGCCGGGCACGATATGCTGCGCTGCAAACAGGTTACAGGAAAACAATGACGGGGCAGACAACACTCACAAAATCCAGCTACAATGAACTACCTCACCGCGAAAAAATCTAATCCATTTTATTGGCGGGGGCATATCTATTGGTATGCGGTCTTCAAACCTGCTTCTTACTACGGAAACAGATCTCAATGAAAAACACCAAAGCCCTCCTGCCTCTACTGGCCCTATTGAGCATCAACACTGTCCAGGCCAAAGGCAACCTGGAAAACCCCAAACCCGGTGATTACGCCAGTGGTATCAGCACCATCTACGGCTGGAACTGTGACGCCAGCCTCATCGAGATCCAGATCAACAATGGCAGCCGGATTGAGGTGCCCTACGGAAGCCAGCGTGCAGATACCAAAAACGCCTGTGGTGATACCGATAACGGTTTTGTCACCCAATACAATTTCGGCCTGCTGAAAAATGGCAAACACCGCATCCGCCTGTATGTTGACGGGGACAAGAAAAACGACCGGACCTTCCACGTCAGCAACCTGGGGGCACCCTATATTCGCAACCTGGAGGGCAGCGTTCTGGCTCTTGGTTTCCCCGATGATAAACATGACACTACACTGACCTGGTCAGAAAGCACCCAGAACTTCCAGATAAGCAATGTCGAGTCATCTGGCAACTATCCCCTGCCGGACTTCAATGGCATATGGGAGGTGGAAAACAGCGCCGGTAACGTACTGTTTCAGACAACTGCAGGTTATGAAGACGGAAAACCCTGGCTGACGGTTTCCCTGCTGGATCTGGATCTTGACGATCTGCAAATTTTTTCCGGCCTGATCGAAGGAAAAATCGCAGTTATCGATGATGAATACAGCAACTTTGATACCGCCTTCAAAATGAAGCTGACAAGTTCCAATGAAATTGAAATGACAGTGCTTCACTGCAGACCAACCACCAGCTGCAACATCCGTGCAGGTGAGGTATATACCCTGTTGCGACAAGACGGGAAGGCGAAAAAATAGCTATTTCATGCCCGCAAGAAATTCCAGAACATCACTTGCATCCCGCGTCCGGGCAAACGGCGGCATGGCATCCAGGAAAGTGTGGCCGTAATTCTTGCGCAGCAAACGTGGATCACACAGTACCAGCACTCCACGATCGGTTACATCTCTTATCAGCCGTCCTGCCCCCTGTTTCAGGGCAATGGCAGCCTGGGGAACCTGGTACTCCATGAAGGGATTGCCGCCGCTCTTGCGCATGGCATCCAGCCTGGCCTTGAGCACCGGTTCGCCCGGGGAGGAGAAGGGTAGCTTGTCGATAACCACCAGAGACAGCGCCTCACCCCGCACATCCACTCCTTCCCAGAAGCTGGACGTACCCAGCAATACGGCATTGCCTTTTTCGACAAACTGCTTCAGCAGTTCCGCCTTGGGCGCACTTCCCTGAATCAGCAGGGGAAACTCCAGCCTGTCCCGCAACCGGTCACCCGCCTGATGCAGGGCGCGGTAGCTGGTAAACAACAGGAATGCCCGCCCCTTGCTGGCCTGCAGCATGGGCAACACCAGCTCTATCACCTTGTCTGTATAGTGTGGCGCGCTGGGTTCCGGCAATCCCCTGGGCACAAACCACAGAGCCTGTTGGGAATAATCAAAGGGGCTGTCCCAGCGGGCAGTGTCCACCTTCAGCAAGCCCAGCTGTTGCTGGAAGTGTTCAAAACTTTCACCTACCGCGAGGGTTGCAGAGGTAAAGATCCAGGCTGCGGGATGGCAGGCCATCTGCCCCTGAAAAAGTCCCGCGACATCCAGAGGTGTACTGTTCAAGCGTACGCTGTGGCTATGTACTTCAAACCAGCATATTTGTTCATCGGCATTCTCCGGGCTAATGACTTGCCCCAGATCCGCCGCCAGACCCTGGGCGCGAGTCATGCAACTGTCCAGCCCCTTGCCCCTGCCTTCGATGCTTTTGAGCATGCCTTGCAGTCCTTCCAGCTCTTTCAGCAGATATTCCAGGCCATGCTGCACGTCCTTTGCCCCGGCAATCTCATCCCAGGTGCCACGCTGGCCGTCATGGCCAAAAGCCAGGCGAAAATCCCTCGCCGCTTTTTCCAGATGGTCAATTTGTTCCAGGATCTTGGGCAAGTCCCCGGCTTCACGCACATACTCCGCACGGGTATCGCGGCACAAGTCCAGAAACTGCCGGGTGCCGACCGAGACGCCAAAAAAGTTGCTGGCCACATCCGGCAACTGATGGGCCTCGTCGATGATATAGGCATCGGCGGCCGGCAACAGTTCGCCAAACCCTTCATCCTTTATGGAGAAGTCTGCACACAGCAAGTGATGATTGATAACCACCACATCAGCCTCCTGGGCGCGCCTGCGCGCTTCCACCAGATGGCACTTGCTGAAAGAAGGGCAGTCCGAACCCAGGCAGTTATCACCTGTGGAGGTAATCAACGGCCACACCGCCGAGTCCTCGGGCAGGCTGGCCAATTCTGCAATATCGCCACTGCGGGTGGAGACAGACCAGCCTTGCACCTGTCGCAAATGCCGGGCAATATCCCGGCGCTGCCCCCGCGCATCCAGCAAGGCGTTTTCCATGCGATGAATACAAAGGTAATTTGCCCTGCCCTTGAGCAAGGCAACACTCGCGGGGCTGGCCATGGCATCACGCAACAATGGCAGATCCTTGCCAAACAACTGATCCTGAAGGTTTTTCGTACCAGTGGAAATGATTACCTTGGCGCCAGACAGCAGCGCCGGCACCAGATAGGCAAAGGTTTTTCCTGTGCCGGTTCCCGCCTCGGCGATCAGCCTTCCGCCACTTTCAATACAGTAGGCAACCGCCTCACCCATTTCCTGCTGCTGGAAACGCCAGGAAAACCCCGGGAGCGCTTCAGAAAGCAGGCCTTGGGGACCAAGCACCGACTCAACATCAATCATCAATAACGGGCACGGCCAATAAGTGCATTGTTATCAGCACGCAATGCCTGATCCTGTGCGGCAAAGCTGTTGGACTTCGCCGCCAGGCTGGCGGCCAGGGAATACTGCTTTTGCTTGTAACGCACATGCGCAAGACGGTTCCACAGCACGGGATTCTTCGGCTCGATACGCAAGGCTCTTTCCAGGCTGCCAGCTGCGGCTACCAGCTCTCCGGCTTGCTTCTGCTGCCTGGCCTGCGCCATAAGCATCTGCACAGCGCGACCGGGCGCAGGCCTGGCATAGCCGGGCATTACTGGTTCACGATAGGCGCTGATCTCCGGAGCCTTGTAACGCTCTGTTGACGATGCGGGCGGCTCAGCCCTGCTCTGAGGTGGAACAGGGCTACCCCTGTCTGGCAGAGGTGTAGTCGCACAGCCAGCCAGAAGCAGGGGGAAAACGGCAAAGGGAAAAAGTTTTTTCAACATGGGTTCAACGCACATATTCAGGCGTGCTGGAATTGCAGATGAATAATCCTCTAAAGAATACCTGAATATCCCCTCGAATGCCCGTAAGGATTCACTGGCTTGGCGGAGCAACCAGCTCTGGATTCCGCTTCATCATATCAGCCCGCGCAAGGTGCCAATAACCACAGCATTGCGCCCTGCGCGGGCTTCCCCAGAGATGATGCTGTCAGGTTGTCGCACGAAGCTCTGCCATCGCTGATGAAATAACACGAATTGCAGAACGCGTTAACAACCACACCAGGCCGATTGCAACTACAACATCGGGCCAGCCGGAATTGGTAAACCAGACCGCGCCAGCCGCCACAAAAACAGATAAGTTGGATGCTATGTCATTTCGTGAGCATTCCCATACCGAACTCATATTCACATCTTCTTTGCGGTGTCGCCACAGAGCAAAAAGACAAACAGTATTTGCGACAAGACCGAGAAGGCTAAAAACACCCATGATCTCAAATACCGGGACGCTCGGAACAAAAAGCTTGTAAATAATTTGAGCCGCCACAACGAAAGCCCCAAGAAGTATTAGCCCACCTTTAAACAGGGCGACTTTGGCCTTGGTGGATGTGCTCTTTGAAACCGCATAAAGACTGAGGCCATATGTCAAGGCATCCCCAAGATTATCAAGACTGTCAGCTAACAGGGCGGTTGTATTCCCATACAGCGACGCTGCGCCAATGACAAAAAACATAATGGCATTGATACCAAGAACAACCAGCAATGTTCCTCGCTGTCGCTTGCGCAATCGATCTAGAGAACAGTCTTGATTACAACATCCACTCATTTTTTCTGTAAACCTAACGCGCCCTCGTGGGACATAATGTCCTGCAGTTATCGTGCCCTGCGATATCAAGTCCCGATTGATTGACCCCGCATAGATGATCAACTCTTTGCTTCGTGCGATCTCTCGAAGCAATTCCCGGCACGGTAATCCAGCATCACCGCCCAGAATAGGATAACGGTACTTCATCACTCAAACCAGGTGGTACTTGCAATCCCAGACCATATGGCCGCCTCGCTTGGAATGCTGCACGGCATCAAGCTTACCATTCCAGCCCTGCCACCTAACAGAATGTTGAAAAAAGCCTTCCATGGCGTTTTTCAACCCGGAAAGGCTGTTGAGAAACGGTATTGTTCAACAGCCTGCTAAAGGCGTGGGATTTACGGGTTCCCTATCGGGGAATAAATCTTGGAAGCCCCCTGGTTTACTCGAACAGCCGCTCAAGAAAGCTTCCCGAGCGACGTTCCTCACCCAGACAATCCGAGCGCAAGCGCGGTTCGGAGCCACGAATGAAAGGCATGGCAACGGCACCTTCACAATGCTCGGCACTGAGATAACCGGTCTGCGGGTCAACCCAGATGTAGACAACATCCTGCGGCGGTGGCAGACCCAGGGGCTGGGGCTTGAGCACCTTCATCACTCTTCCCCAAAGCACCAGGGCGCCGGATGAACCCGTCAGTCCGGCAGGCTTGTTGTCATCCCGCCCCACCCAGGCCACAGCCAGCCAGTCGCCGCTAAAGCCGGCAAACCAGCTGTCACGCAGTTCATCTGTGGTGCCGGTCTTTCCTGCCACTTCCAGGGATTCGGGCAGATACTTGCGTATACCCCGACCGGTGCCTGCCCGCATCACTTCCACCAGGTTGCGGTTGAGCAGATATACGGGGCCGGGGTCTATTACTTGCGCCACTTCCAGAGGATAGCGTTGCAGAGGCCGCCCCTGACTGTCAACGATTTCACGAATCGCCCGCAGGGGTGAGCGGAAGCCACTGGAAGCGAATACCTGGTAGAACTGGGCTACTTCCAGCGGCGACAGGGACACAGCGCCGAGCAGGAGGGAAGGCAGGGGACTGAGCTGCCGCTGCACACCCATTCTGCGCAACAGGGAAACAACATTCTTTATTCCCAGGGAAAGCCCGAGGTGTACCGTAGCCAGATTGTAGGATTTCGCCAGTGCAGTATGCAGGGGAACCAGCCCATGGGTTTTTCGATCATAGTTCTTTGGCGCCCAAACCCTGCCTTTGGCGTCCTCAAGGCGTACCGGCTCATCGTCTAGCAAGGTAACCAGGGAGTATTCGCCAGGTCGGGACAGCGCCAGCAGATAGATCACGGGCTTGATGAGGGAGCCGATAGGGCGCACCGCATCCAGCGCACGGTTGAAACCGGCAAACCCTACTTCCCGCCCCCCGCTGAGTGCGCGAATTTCACCGCCCTGGGGGGACACCAACACCATGGCAGCCTGCAGGCTGTCCCCGGGTAATTTGCGGCTTTTTTCCAGGGCACTCAGACCCTTGCCGATCTGTTCATCCAGCGTTTGCTGCGCCCAGGGATCGAGGGTGGTGAAAATACGCAGGCCTTCGGAAGTAAGGTCTTCTTCCTGGTAGTCTCTTTGCAGCTGACGGCGTACCAGGTCGATGAAAGCCGGGTGCCGCGCACTGGATCGCCGCCCTTTGCGGCCAACGCCCAGGGGCATCTTCATGGCCTTGTCCGCCATCGCCTGATTGATGAAGCCCTGATCCGCCATGAGCTGCAACACCAGATTGCGGCGCTTCAGCGCCCGCTCGGGATGGGTACGGGGATTGTAGTAGGATGCGCCCTTGAGCAGCCCCACCAGCAAGGCTGTCTCAGTCAGATTCAGCTCCCGCAGTGGACGGTTGAAGTAATAGTAGGCAGCCAGACCAAAGCCATGAATGGCGCGGTCGCCATCCTGTCCCAGGAATACTTCATTGGCGTAGGCTTCCAGAATCTCTTCCTTGCCATAGCGCGCATCCAGAATAATCGCCATGAGCGCTTCGTTGACCTTGCGCCACAAGCTGCGCTCGGGAGTAAGGAAAAAGTTCTTCACCAACTGCTGGGTGAGGGTGCTGCCGCCCTGCACGGTACGCCCGGCCTTGACATTGGCGAGCAGCGCCCTGGCGATGCTGTAGATGTTGACGCCGTGATGCTGGAAATACGCCCGGTCTTCCGCAGCCAGCAATGCCCCGACCAGGTGATCCGGGATCTCATCCCGGCGCACCAGCACCCGGTCTTCCTTGTGGGAAGGATAGATGCTACCGATTTCCGGAGGCTCCAGGCGCAGTACATCCAGGGACTTTCCACTGACACCATCCTTGAGCACGGATACGGTATTACCGCTGATGCGCAGATCGACCTTGTGCGCAGGCTCCACGCCATCCCAGAACAGGAACTCACGGGTATGAAAAACAAAGCGGGAACCGGACTGGCTCCACTGGGCAATGCCTTTCACCTGTTTGACCTTGCGATAGCCCAAGGCCTGCAATTCCGCCTGCAGACGAGTCGGGGTGAGGTTCGCCCCCGCATACAATTCCAGAGGTCGGGCATATACCCGGGCTGGAACAGCCCAGCGCTTACCTTCGAATTTTATCCGGACGATCTGGGACAGATACAGGGAATAACCACCCACGACCAGCATGGCCAGGAGCACCAGCCCCACAAACCATTTCAGCCAGGGAAAGCCACGCTTTGCCCGTTTCTTTTTCGCCGCACTGCGTTTGCGCCTGACCGTTTTCTTGCGCACCACGGCTGTTTTCTTGCGGACGGCTTTCTTTTTTGCGGGAGGCATTCAGGTCGGAAAATCCATCCTGGTGACAGCGGTGCGGATCAGGCCTGACCCACACCGGAGTTCATCAGTCAAAGGGGTGCTGCAACACCAGGGTTTCTTCCCGGTCGGGGCCGGTAGAGATGATATGAACGGGCGTTTCGCACAGTTCCTCGATTTTCTTCAGATAGGCCTGGGCGTTCGCCGGCAGCCCCTCGAAGCTGCCGGCGCCTCTGGTGCTGCCCTGCCAGCCCGGCATTTCAATATACACGGGCTTGCATTGTTCGAACTTGTCAGCGCCGGCAGGAGGAATATCCACCTGCTGCCCATCGAATTCATAGGCAACACAGATCTTCAGGGTTTGCAGGCCATCGAGCACATCCAGCTTGGTGATGCACATACCTGTCACGCTGTTGATGGCCAGGGAGCGACGCAGCGCAACGGCATCCAGCCAGCCGCAACGGCGCTTGCGCCCGGTCGTGGCGCCAAACTCATGGCCCTTGACCCCCATGTAGTTTCCCGGGCCGTCTTCATCAAACAATTCGGTAGGAAAGGGACCAGCGCCCACGCGGGTGGTATAGGCCTTGACGATGCCCACGATATAGTCCAGTTCGCGGGGGCCAGTGCCTGTGCCTGCAGCCGCACCTCCGGCCGTGGTATTGGAAGAGGTCACATAGGGATAGGTGCCATGATCAATGTCCAGTAAGGCGCCCTGGGCGCCTTCGTACATGATGCTCTTGCCTTCCCTGCGCATGCGGTGCAGGCTGCCGGGCACGTCTTCCACCAGATCACGCAGCATTTCGGCATGGGCCAACCCTTGCTCCAGCACCTGGTTATAATTCACCACGGGTTGCTTGAAATAATGCTCCAGGGCGAAATTATGGTATTCCATTACTTCCCTGAGTCGCTCCCGGAAGTGTGCTTCGTCCAACATTTCTCCCAGGCGGATGCCGCGCCGGGATACCTTGTCTTCATAGGCAGGGCCGATGCCACGCCCGGTGGTACCGATGGCCTTATTGCCGCGGGCGATCTCACGGGCCTGATCCAGCGCAATATGGTAGGGAAGAATCAGGGTACAGGACTCGCTGATACCAATACGGGAACGGGCATCCACACCAGTTGCAGCCAGCTCATCCAGTTCTTTGAGTAATGCTTCAGGAGACAGCACCACGCCATTGCCGATAAGGCAGCGCACACCCTCGCGCAAGATACCGGAAGGAATCAGATGCAGGATGGTTTCCCTGCCATCGATCACCAGGGTATGTCCCGCATTGTGCCCGCCCTGGAAACGCACTACCGCTTCTGCCTTTTCTGTCAGCAGATCCACGATCTTGCCCTTGCCTTCATCGCCCCATTGGGTGCCAATGACTACTACATTCTTGCCCATCTGATTCTTCTCACTAGGTTTGTTCGCACCGGCGCATGCCGCCGGGTATTGGTAATCCGGATTTACTGATCTCCCAGCAGCTGCACCTTCCAGCTCCCGCCCTCACGCACCAGTACATGGCTGCAACCCATGCTGCGTGCATCACCCGCCTGCCCCGGCAGTTCCCGCAGTACAGTCTTTCCCCGATTACGCAATTCCCGGATGATTTGATCTAGCCCGGTATCTGGTTGCCAGGGCGCGTAGATCTTTTCAGGAATTGCAGGTTGGGGCAATCGGCCAAACCGCATCAGGGTCTTGAGGTCTGCGCTGAAGCCGGTGGCGGGTCTGGCGCGACCGAATTTTTCACCGATACTGTCATAACGGCCACCCCGGGCGATTTCCTTGCCCGACCCCGGAACAAATGCCGCAAACACCAGGCCGGTTTGATACTGGTAGGCGCGTAGTTCCGCCAAATCATAATGCACCGGCAAGCCAGGCAGGTGGTTTTGCAGCAGTTGTCCTGCCTGCTCCACCGCGTCAATGGCGGCTTGTACTTCATCGCTGGCAGCCGCCAGCTGCTCTCTGGCCTGTTGCAGCACTTTCGCCTTGCCGTTCAATCCCGCCAGTTGGACGAACATCTGCACCAGTTGCGGATCGAGATCAAAATCTGCGCCCAGAGCACGGATTTCTGGTACCGCCTTGCGCTGCAGCGCAGCAAACAGGGCTTTCTCCTGAGCTGGCTCCAGCTCCGCCTGGCGGGAAAGGCCGCGAAACACCCCCACATGCCCCAGATCCAGAAAGACATTTTCCACCCCGGCGCTTTTCAGGGTTTCCATCATCAGGCAGAGGATTTCGACATCGCTTTCCACCCCTGCATGGCCGTACAGCTCCGCACCGATCTGCAGTGGGCTGCGGCTGGCGGAAAATCCATCCCCACGGGTGCGAAACACGCTGCCGATATAACACAGGCGATTGGGTTCTTGGCAGCACAGCTGATGTGCGTCGATGCGGGCTGCCTGCGGAGTGATGTCGGCGCGAATGCCCAGCAGTCGGCCACTGATCTGATCGGTCATCTTAAACGTCTGACGCTCCAGATCCTTGCCGGCGCCGGTCAACAGGGAATCCAGATACTCGATAAAAGGCGTGATTACCAGTTCGTAACCCCAGGTGGAGAACTGATCCAGCAAATGCCGCCGCAAGGCCTCCAGCTGCATTGCCTGGGCCGGCAACAGTTCGTCTATGCCTTCCGGCAACAGCCAGTGTTTATGTGAATTCATTTTCCTGCCTTATTCATGGTGGCTCATTCAACAGGTTGTTGAAAAACGCCACAGAAGGCATTTTTCAACATCTTAAGGGGCAGGATCACCTCACCAGATACAGCAGCCCCAGGCCGGCCAGCATACTCACCAGGCCGATACGGCGCACCAGGGCATCATCCATCTCATCCAGCATACGCAGCATATTGCGGAAGCGCCCCGGGTTGAGAAACGGCAATATGCCTTCCAGAATCAGCATCAATGCAAAGGCTGCCCACAAATCCTGCCATTCCATCACCGACTCCAGATACCTGAAAAAGCCGGGACTGGCCCGGCTGAGTTGATCATTTTCCCAAAGTCAGGCTCTATTCGCCAGCCCCGTTACGGAAATAACGGAAGAAAGGCGAATCCGGATCCAGCACCATCATGCTGGAACCCCTGGAAAATACATTGCGATAGGCCTTGAGGCTGCGCCAGAAGGCGTAAAACTCCGTATCTCCGGAAAAAGCAGTGGCATAAATCCCGGCGGCTTCCGCATCACCCTTGCCCCGGATCTCTTCAGACTCGCGATAGGCGCTGGCAATGATTTCGGTCTTCTGGCGATCTGCACCGGCGCGGATCCGTTCCGCAGCTTCCGCGCCCTGGGCACGCAGTTCCCGCGCCACCCGTTCCCGTTCGGTACGCATGCGCTCGTACACCCGGTTGCTGATCTCCGGCGGGAAGTCAATCCGCTTGATGCGCACATCCACGATTTCCACTCCAAGGTCGCTGGAGTTTTCATCCGCCCGGCGTGTGAGTTCATCCATGATCTGGGTGCGTTCTCCGGAAATCACTTCAGCAATGGTTCGTTTACCGAATTCATCCCGCAATGCGGCATTGATACGTTCCCCCAGCAGGCGCGAAGTGGTCATCAGGCTACCCTTGGTAGAGCGGTAATATTGCGCTGTATCGTCAATACGCCATTTAATATAGGAATCCACCACCACGAACTTCTTCTCGCTGGTCAGGAAATGCTCCGGCTTTGCATCCAGGGTCTGCAGGCGTTTGTCAAAACGCTCCACGGTCTGGATCACCGGCATCTTGACGTGGATGCCAGGCTTGAAATCCGAATCGACAATTTTACCCAGACGCAGCAGCAGGGCCGTTTGGTTTTCCTGTACCAAAAACAGCGAGGTAGACCCCAGCAGCAACAGAACCGCACCGGCAATTGCGGCGATCATCATCTTTGGCGAGTTCATCAGCGGTTCCTCTCGGCACGATCCCGGTTACGCTGCACTTCATCGCGGCGGCGTTGGGCATCTTCGAGCTTACGGGTTTTGGATTCAGCTTCCAGGCTTTCGTACCCGGGCAGTTGCACGGCACCGGCAGGTGCCAGTCGTGGTTGGTTCATGATTCGATCCAGGGGCAGGTAAGTCAGCGTATTGCTGCCTTCTTTTACATCCAGCAGTACTTTTCCGGTTTCACCCAGCACTTCCTGCATGGTATCCAGGTACAGCCGTTGGCGGGTTACTTCCGGAGCCTTCTGGTATTCCCCCAACAATGCCAGGAAACGATTGGTTTCACCTTTTGCTTCGGAAACGACCTTGAAGGCATCCGCCTTGGCGTCCTCAATCTGCCTGGCCGCAGCGCCCCGGGCACGGGGGACGATGTCATTCGCATAGGCATCCGCCTGGTTCTGCACCCGTTCCTTGTCCGCCATGGCGCGGGTTGCGTCATCAAAGGCCTCTTTCACCTCTTCCGGCGGGTTGGCATCCTGAATATTGACGTTGGTCACTACCAGGCCGGTTTTGTAGGTATTCAGCAATGCCTGGGTGTTCTGCTTGACCATGGCTGCGACAGCACTACGGTTTTCGGTAATGATCTCATCCAAGGTGCTTTTGCCCGTGACCTCACGCAGCGCCGACTCTACTGCGCTGTAGATGGTTTTTACCGGATCCGCATCCTGGAACAGGAAATCAGCCGCATCCTGCACCCGGTACTGAACAGTCAGGGTGACGTCGACGATGTTTTCGTCCTTGGTCAACATCTGGGCACGGTGCCCGAACTTGTTCACCTGATCGACATTGATAATGGTTTTCTTGTCGATGAAGGGAACCAGGAAATGCGGGCCGGGGGTAGTTACTGAATGGTACGCACCCAGGCGTTGCACCACAGCCCGCTCTGCGGGCTGCACGATATAGAAGCTTTGAATCGCCGCCAGCACCACCGCGACGACGATAACGAGGGCGACAATCAGCTTGCCGCCTCCCTTGCCACCACCGAAGGAGGAGCCACCACCAAAGGAGGAGCCGCCACCTTTTTTCCCGCCAAACAGTCCGCCCATCTTTTCCTGCAGCTTTTTTACAACTTCATCTAGGTCTGGTGGCCCCTGATCTTTCCCCTTTCCACTCCAGGGGTCCTTATCATTACCACCCGGTTCATTCCAGGCCATGTATTGCTCCAAAATTAGTGTTGACCAACCAGCAAGCGCCGTGGCCGAGTGGGTGATTGTACCAAGTTCGAGGAAAAGTGCTATTGCCGGAAACCCTGCCACCAGCAAATATATTCCTTAACATTTAAGGAGTTTTCCTGCCAGATCAGGTTCCTTTTTCAGCAAGCGCTGAAAAGTCGTCACCGTCAACTCCACTTCCATCTCACATCCGCCGCTCTCCAGATCCTGTATTTGCAGTACATGGGTCTTTTCATGCAGCAAGGCGCGCAGACGTCCATCCGCCGGCTGCAGTCGCACATGCTTGCGCACATGCGCCTGATGGAAGCACTCTTGCAAGGCATCCACGAGGAAATCCATGCCCGCACCAGTCTGTGCCGAGCACCATACCCGTACAATGCTTCCCTGCTCGTCCCGGTCGATACGGGGTTGCACATTCTCCAGCAAATCAATTTTGTTATAAACCTCCAGCCGCGGAACCTTGTCTGCACCAATTTGCTGCAGCACATTTTCCACTTCTGCCATGCTTTCGCCGCGGCGATGGCTGGCAGCATCAATAACGTGCAGCAACAAGGAAGCCTCCACGGTTTCCTGCAAGGTGGATTTAAACGCCGCCACCAGTTCGTGGGGAAGGCGGGAAATGAATCCCACGGTATCAGCCAGTACGATGTTTTCACCTTCCGGCAGGACAAGCCGGCGCAGGGTGGGATCCAGGGTAGCGAACAGCTGATCCTGGACATATACATGGGCATGAGTGAGACGATTGAACAATGTGGATTTCCCGGCATTCGTGTAACCAACCAGGGAGACTGTGGGTACATCTGCACGCCGCCTGGCCTTGCGCCCCTGATCCCGCTGGCCATCCACCTTTTTCAGGCGCCGGCGAATCTGGTCGATACGCTGATTCAGCAGGCGGCGGTCGGTTTCCAGTTGGGTTTCTCCCGGCCCCCGCAAACCGATGCCACCTTTCTGCCGTTCCAGATGCGTCCATCCCCGTACCAGCCGGGTGGATAGGTGGCGCAGCTGCGCCAGTTCCACCTGCAGTTTTCCCTCGAAAGAGCGAGCGCGCTGGGAAAAAATATCCAGAATCAACCCGGATCTGTCCAGCACCCGGCACTGGAACAGGGCTTCCAGATTGCGTTCCTGACTGGGAGAAAGGGCGTGATCAAAAATGACCAGTTCCGCCTGTACGCTCTGTACCAGCACCCGGATTTCTTCCGCCTTGCCTTTACCTACAAAAAAGCGGGGATCCGGCGTGCGACGCACTCCGGTCAACAGCTCAACCACCTGTGCACCAGCTGATGTCGCCAGCTCGCGAAATTCCTGCAATTCATCAGGGTCGGCTGCACCCTGCCGGGAAACATGCACGAGAATAGCCGTTTCACCAGCCTGGGGGCGTTCAAACATGTTGCAGGGAAACAGACAGCCCCCTCGTTGGGGGCCATGATTTGTTAAAGATTGCCAGGATCAGAGGACTCCGCTTCCTTGGCAGGGGCCAGACGGACGTTGCGCGTGGGCACCACCGTGGATATGGCATGTTTGTATACCATCTGGCTGACGGTATTCTTCAGTAGCACCACAAATTGATCAAAGGAATCAATGGTTCCCTGCAGCTTAATGCCGTTTACCAGAAAAATAGAGACGGGAATGCGTTCCTTACGCAATGCATTCAGGAAAGGGTCTTGGAGAGATTGCCCTTTTGACATAGTTTTGCTCCTTCTATACTTATTATAATTGATGTGTGGAAACAATGAGCACCACACCAAATATGCTTTTTTAATATAACACAAGGCTACTACTTCGCAATTACTTTGTGTGTTTATAAAAAAGCCTGCAATTCAATGAATTTCTGCACCTGTTCCAATGCATCCCCCTGCTCTTCATGCAGCCAGTTTGCAGCATTTTCCCGGCGCAACCAGGTAAGCTGCCGCTTCGCCAGTTGGCGGGTGGCGACAATGCCTTTCTCCCGCATCTCTTCCCTGCTGTCATTTCCCTGCAGGTATTCGATCATCTGCCGGTAACCCACAGCACGCATGGATGGCATTTGTGGCGAAAGTCCGGGGCGGGCCATCAGAGACCGCACTTCTTCCTCGAAGCCGCTTTGCAACATCACATCAAAACGCAGGGTGATGCGCTCATGCAGCAGGGTACGTTCCCTGGGAGCTTTTACCAGCTTCAGGATGTTGTAAGGCAGTTTTTCTCCCTGTTGTTCCTGCAGCCGGGACAAGGGCTGACCAGTGATTGCCAACACCTCTAGGGCACGCAGTATGCGTTGGGAATCATTGGCATGAATGCGTTTCGCCGACGCTGGATCCTGTTGTTGCAACTCTCTGTGCAAGACTGCCGAACCGTCCTGCTGAAGCCGCCGCTGCAATGCGCCTCGAAGCTCTGGATCAGATTCCGGCAAATCCGACAACCCCTGCTCCAGGGCGCGAAAATACAGCATGGTGCCACCGACCAGCAAGGGGATTCTGCCCGCACTGGTGCTTTTTTGCATTATCTTAAGTGCATCGACACGAAAGCGGGCGGCGGAGTATGCTTCCTGCGGCTCGCAGACATCCACCAGGGCATGAGGGATTTCCCGCAGCAGTTCCCGGTCAGGTTTGGCGGTGCCGATATCCATTCCCCGATATACCAGGGCAGAATCCACACTGATCACGTCCACAGGCAACTGGCGGGCCAGCTCGACCGCCAGCTCTGTTTTTCCGGCAGCCGTGGGACCCATGACAAAGATGGCAACCGGCAGTTTCTGCTCAATCATCAGCGTCCACGCAGGAACAGCTTGTCCAGCTCGGCCATGGAAAGCTGTGTCCAGGTAGGGCGGCCATGATTGCACTGACCACTGCGCTCGGTACTTTCGATATCGCGCAACAGGGCGTTCATTTCCTCGACTGCCAAGCGCCGGTTGGCGCGCACAGAGCCGTGACAGGCCACGGTGGAAAGCACTTCATTGATGGCGGCTCTGATGCGCCCACTACCGCCATGAGTCACCAGATCCGCGAGCAAGTCGCGCACCAGGCCTTCCACATCAGCGCCTTTGAGCAAGGTGGGCAAGGCTCTGACCACCAGGGTGTCCGTATCCAGCTGGTCAATTTCCAGACCCAGGTCTTTGAGCACTTCCCGGCTATCCAGGGCAAGCTGCACTTCCCGGGGGCTGACTTTGACAGACACGGGCACCAGCAATGGCTGACTGCGTATCCCCTGCCCCTCCAGGGATTGCTTGAGGCGTTCATAGGTAATGCGCTCATGGGCCGCATGCGTGTCCACAATGAGCAAACCCGCAGCATTCTGCGCCAGGATATATACGCCATGCAGCTGTGCCAGTGCATAACCCAGAACCGGCATTTCACCATGATCAGGGGGCGGGGCAGACGGGGGCTGCGCTGGCCGTGAAGCCATTGCTGCACCAGGCATCTGCCAGTGAAAAGCCGATTGGTAGGACTGGGCCGATTCCCTCACCGATGCCTGGCCGGCCGTATCCGCCGCCGCAAAGGGGAACACTGGCGCGCCTCCAGTTGAAGCTTGGGGAATGGCATCCGGCGGAACAGCCAGATCCCCGGGCCGCGCATCTGCAAGCACCTGATGCAGGGTGCGAAACAGATAGTCATGCACCAGGCGGCCTTCCCGGAACCGCACTTCATGCTTGGTCGGATGCACATTCACATCCACCAGCTGTGGCGCCAACTCCAGATACAGCACGTAGGCGGGATGGCGGCCATGATAGAGCACATCCTGATAGGCCTGCCGAATGGCATGGCCCACCAGTTTGTCCCTGACCATGCGGCCATTGACGAAGAAATACTGCATATCTGCCTGACTACGGGAAAAGGTCGGTAGTCCAATCCATCCGGACAGATGCAAACCAGCAGCTTCATGCTCAAACCGCAGGCTGTTGTCGATAAAACTTCGCCCCAGCAAATCTGCAATCCGGGCTTCCCGTTCCCGCACATTGCTTGCCTGACGCGCAGAGAAAACCAGCTTGCCATTGTGCTGCAGCTTGAACGCCACATCAAAGCGCGCCAGGGCCAGGCGCCGCAATACTTGTTCCAGATGGCGGAATTCGGTCTTGTCTGTTTTCAGGAACTTGCGCCGAGCCGGAGTATTGTAGAAAAGATCCTGCACATCTACGGTAGTGCCCTCGGGATGAGCGGTGGGTTCTGGTTCCAGGGCTTCCCCATCCAGCTTCCAGGCCTGATCAGTACCTCGTTCCCGGGACAGCAGGGTCAGCCGGGAAACCGAGGCAATACTGGGCAATGCCTCCCCGCGGAAACCCATGCTCCTGATCCCCTCCAGATCTTCCAGGGAGGCAAGCTTGCTGGTGGCATGGCGGGACAGGGCCAGTGGCAGGTCATTCGCGGATATGCCCAGGCCATCATCCCGCACCCGCATGCGCTTGATGCCGCCCTGCGCCACATCCACATCTATCTGCGTTGCATCTGCATCCAGGCTGTTTTCCACCAGCTCCTTGATCACCGACGCCGGGCGCTCCACCACTTCGCCAGCGGCGATCTGATTGATCAGTTGGGAGGGCAAGGCATGGATGCGATGAGTCATGGCGGCATTCTGCCACATCTGAAGAGCATTCGCTGTCCAGGCGATGCAAATCCACTACCGCAGGTAAAAAAAAACGCTGCCGGAGCAGCGCTTTTTGCCGGAAATACCGGCACGACGGTTCAGATATCAGCCAAATACATCGGCAGTAATGTTATTAAACCAGGAATGTGCATACAGCACTTCTCTGGCACGCATGTCGGAATCGAACTCCGAAGGCGTGAGTCCACCGGAACCTTTGACCTTGATGATCTTGCCATCTTTGTAAGCATAGACCATGGCTACAGAAATCCCATCACCCGGAGCAATGATGCTGTAGCAGGTGTTGACATAGGAAGGCTGAGGCGCCTTGCCACCATTGAGCAGGGCAACAATTGCCGCTGCACACACCTTGGCCTCGGAATTGGCAGCATAACCAGACTTGGGCAACGGTGAGGCAATGGCGGAATCACCAATCACATGGATGTTCTTGTGAACCGTGGACTCGAAAGTCATGCCATTGATGGGGCACCAGCCCTTGTCATTGGTCAGCCCCGCCGCGAAGGCGATCTTGCCGGCCTTTTGCGCAGGAATGATATTCATCACATCCGCCTTGAACTCCTCTACGGCAGCCTGCACGGTCATGGTTTTGGCATCCACGGCTTCCACGGCGCCGCCATCGGCACCGCTCACCCAGGTAATCAGGCTGTTGTCGGTGCCATAGCCATAGTGGCGCTTCCAACCGTCCATAAACAACCCGAACTTGGAGAACTTGTCTTTGGGATCCAGAATGATGATCTTGGATTTGGGCTTGTTGTTCTTCAGATAGTGCGCAATTTGAGAGGCCCGCTCATAAGGCCCGGGAGGGCAACGGAAGGGATTGGGAGGCGGAGCAATCAGCACCGTGCCGCCATCACGCATGGCTTCCAGCTGCTTGCGCAAGGTTATCGTTTGCGAACCCGCCTTCCAGGCATGGGGGATTTTTTCGGCCACTTTCTCATCGTAGCCTTCGATGGCATCCCACTTGAAGTCCACGCCGGGGGAAACGATGCAGCGGTCATAGGGGAAGTTTTTTCCGCCTTTGGTTGTGACCACGCGCTTGTCCGCGTCGATACCGCTCACCCAGTCATGCACGACTGTAACGCCATGCCCGGCCAAACCTGTATAGCCAAAGCGAATGGAGTCGATGGAACGGTCGCCGCCCAGCACTTCATTGCTCATAAAGCAGGTATAGTAATCCTTGTTGGCCTCGATCAAGGTGACTTCAATGGAACTGTCCATCATGCGCAGGTATTTGGCCGCCGTCGCCCCGCCAATACCACCACCAACGATAACCACTTTTTTCTTCGCCCCGCCGATGGCGAAAGAACTGAATGCAAGGGCCGATGAGGCGGCAGCTGCCACCCCGGTAACTTTCAGAAATTTTCTGCGTGTAAAATTACTCATGTCTGATTCTCCCCTTACTTTTTGCTGGCGTAGTAGTGAAGCAACTGTTCAATACCGGCATCACCAGCCTTCTTGTGTAATTTCTTCATTTTCTTCTTCATTTTCTTGGACATATGACTCTTGCCAGCCATCATGTCTGCAAGGGTGTATTTCAGGTAGGGCGTCCACTGGCCTGCCAGAATTCCTGCGTCATCTTCAGACGAGGCTCCGCCATCTTCGTGACATTTTTCACAGTATTTTTTGTGCAGCTTTGCACCTTTCTTGGCCAGCTTGGCGTCAAATTTCTGCCCTTTTGCTGGCACAAACTCCTGCTTGGAAAAGAATTCCGCCATCGCCTCGATTTCTTCCTTCGTATATCCCTTTGCGATGCGCCCCATAATGGTTGAAACACGCTCACCAGAAGCGTAATAATCCATTATTTCGATGATATAATCTTTGGATGCCCCCGCTAGAGAAGGTGTGGCCGGCCCATGACTGTTGCCGTTCATGCCATGGCAGCCCACACAAGTATAGGCAAGCATGGTTGCGCTGGGTGTTTCCGCCATGGTGGATGTGCTGAATGTAAATCCACTGGCAATCAACACAGCACTGAGAGCTAATTTTCTCTTCATAAAATCCTCCTTCAGGATATTCGCTGTTTTAGCAGGTTATTGAAAAACGGCTTTTTTTCAACAACCTGCTTAGGTAAAGTCCTGATACAAGCAATGAACTCGCATCCTGCATCCCGGGAGTCCGATAACTACCCGGCCTACAGGAATACAGGTCAGGGGCGAGAGCAGGCGCGGAAGCTTTGAAAATCTCGGTAACTACTCCTGCACTACTCTATCTTCGCCTTGTTCTCGGCCTCTCTTGAAATACGATCTGCTTCGTTCAGACTGACTTAGAACTTCCTTAGCCAGACTTTACTGCGGAACCCGGCAGGAGACAATGCTGTAATGTACTATTATTTACTCAAGCATAGTTGGACTACAAATTTCCGGGAGTTGATCGACATGGTCTATAACAAACCTCGATAAACCAATTTAATGCACCCCCAAATATTTTCTACCACAAGCAGCCAAAACCCCTGGGTTCCTGAAAGCCGGTCAATGTAAAACTATAATGTTGATACTATTTGTTATTTGTTTTGTGTGATTTTATACCACGCTCTCTCACAATTAACAAAACATATTAGTGTTTTCAAGGTCACATAATACGCCTTAATCCCGAATCCGCAGATTTGCTGTAGTGCCTTAGCTGATTACCTGAACCCACGGATTCAGGTGGTTAATGAAGGAAAGACAAAATCACGTTTTTGTCTTTCCGAGTTGAAAAAAACCATGGACGGCTTTTTTCAACATCCTGTTAGAGGTATCTCGAATCATTCTATTTTCATCACACTGGTGCGACCCCGTGGATGGGTGAAGGGCACCTTCTCTTGTGCAAGCGCAATTCACCTTGTAGCAGGCGATTGGCAAGATTTTCAAAGCTTCCGCTCCCGGCTTACGCCCCTCACCTGCCTCCCTGCAGGCGACGAAGTTATCGCTGCCCTCATGTGCGTAGATACCAATTATGAATTAATAGAGGTGCCCTTAAGCCAAAGATCTCGTTATTCGTCATCCCGGCGCAGGCCGGGATCCAGGACGGCCACCTATTCCCGAGACCCTGGATTCCGGCCTGCGCCGGAATGACCATGGTTTATTGCTTAAGTAAGTGTCATTTGGGCCGGTATCCAAAATTCTCAATAACTTGTGGATTCCGGCCTGCGCCATCAATTGCCGCTACAAACCTCAGGTGCTGGGAATACGCAATACCTGGCCGACACGAATCCGGTCACTGGTAATGCGGTTTTCGCTACGCAATGCGGTAATGCTTACCTTGTGACGGCTGGCAATGGTGGATAAGGTGTCTCCACGGCGAATGACGTAGCGCGCTGCAGACGACGGCTGGTTTTTCTGTTGTTTTTTCATTGCCAGGCGAGTGCCCAGGGGGGGTTCGCTGTGGAAGTATTCCCTGATTCCCTTGAAAACAGCCTTGGCCACTTTCCGCTGGTAGGAAGCGCTCGCCAGTTTGCGCTCTTCTGAAGGGTTGGAGATAAACCCGGTTTCTACCAGTATGGAGGGAATATCCGGAGATTTGAGTACCATGAAGCCGGCATTTTGCACCTTGTTGCCATGGAGTGTGCCAATTCTTCCCATTTCCTTGTGAACGGTACGTGCCGCACGCATGCTCGCGGCCAGGGTGCCTGTTTGCGCCAGATCGAGCAGCACGGATGCCAACACATTGTCTTTTCCCTCCAGGCTAACTCCCCCAACCAAGTCCGCTGCATTTTCCTTTGCTGCCAGCCAGCGGGCAGCTTCGCTGGAGGCACCACGATTGGAAAGCACGAATACTGACGCCCCTTTTGCCTTCTTGTTGCGGAATGCATCTGCATGAATGGAGACGAAGAAGTCAGCATGTCCACGGCGGGCGATTTTCATACGCTTGCGCAAGCCAACATAGTAATCACTGGTGCGCGTCAGCACTGCACGCATGCCGGGTTCTGCATCAATCAGCTTCTTCAGCTTGCGCGCAATCGCCAGGGTTATTACCTTTTCCTTTGTTTTCAATGCGCTTCCCAGTGCGCCGGGATCTTCACCGCCATGTCCGGCATCAATGGCGATCACTACATCCCTGGCGCTTCGCGAATGCTCATTCTTCTTTTCTTTTCGCACCACTGCGGCACTGCCTTTTTGGTCATAGAGATCAATGACCAGGCGGTGACCATACTGCCCACTGGGTCTTAACATGAAGCTACGGGGACGTATTGCCTGTTTCAAATCCAGGACAACACGCAACTTGCCATCCGGCTGTGGTGCATAGCGCAAAGCGGAAATATGCCTGCTCTTGAACTGGTCGGCTTTCAGTCTGGTCTGGAGCTTGGATTTCTCGAAATCGATCACCAGCCGGTGGGGGCCTTGCAGGGAAAAGAGACGATGCTGAACCTGTTTGCTAACATCAAATACCAGCCGGGTATGATCCGGAGCATTCCACATGCGCACCCCATGAATGCTGGCATCCGCCATCACAATAGCGGGCAGCGCCAGCCAAAACAAGCACAGCAAAAAACCGATTTTTTTCACGCAATGGATGTTCATGGTTCCACACAAAGTTCAAGCAGAAAATATCCCCTATTGATAAAAATAGCACAGGATAATTATTTTTTCTAGCAATTTCGGGTAGATAAACACCTTATCTAAGGTTTAGCTTCAGATAAGAGTGCAGCGCACCATGCCACCCGTTGCGCACAATCCGCCGTATTGCAGCGCAATTCTATGCTGCGTCCATGCGCATGGTGATGCAGGATCAGATGAAGATCCGGTTCCGGCAACCAGCCACTGCCTTTTTCCGGCCACTCAACCAGCACCTGATGAGTCCCGCTGAAAATCTCCCTGCCCCCAAGAAATTCCAGCTCTTCCGGATCGGAAAGGCGATACAGATCCAGGTGATACACGATCAGATTCCCCAGGGAGTACGGCTCCACCAAGGTGTAGGTCGGGCTGCGCACCGCTCCCCGGAAACCCCACCCCCGCAGAAATCCCCGCACCAATGTGGTCTTGCCAACCCCTAGGTCTCCATCCAGAAAAATCAGCAGGGGCTGGTCGGCAAAGACCTCCGCCAGACAGGAACCCAGCCGCATTTGCTGCTGCTCGGAGGCACAGAAAATATCCTGCTTATTCATTGTCGGGATTCACCAACCGCCTGATATGCGACATAAGATCGCTGGCCAGCATCCCTCGTTCACCCGCCCGCGCCGCTCTGTCACCGGCAGCTGCATGCAGGCATACGCCAAGCTCGGCAGCATCGGGCAAGTCCCACCCCTGCGCGATGAAGCCTGCGATCACTCCGGTCAGTACGTCTCCCATACCCCCGCTGGCCATTCCAGGATTGCCATCGGAACAGACAGCCGGGAAACTGCCGTCACCATGGATTAGGGTTCCGGCACCTTTCAATACCGCCACGCCGCCATAGCGCTGCTGCAGATGTTCGACGGCGGCAAAGCGGTCGGCATGAATTGTTGCCGTACTGCAGCCCAGCAATCTGGCGGCTTCTCCCGGATGGGGCGTGAGCACCCTGTTGTTCCCGTGTCCGGGAGATTGGGCAAGCAGATTCAGGGCATCTGCATCCACCACCAGGGGCAGTTCCGTATTCATCAGCTGCTGCCACAAGGATCTGCCCCAGCCAGCTGTTCCCAAGCCAGGCCCCAGGGCCACCACTGTTGCTTTTTCCAGCAAAGCCTGTAGCTCTGCAGGCCTGCTCACCCCATAGGTCATGATTTCCGGTCGCGCAGCCAGCATCGCATCCACATGCTCGGCCCGGGTAGCCAGGCTGACCAGCCCGGCGCCGGTACGCAACACCGCTTCTGCACACAGGCGGGCTGCACCTCCAAAACCAAGATCGCCCCCTACAACCAGCACATGCCCGTACATGCCTTTGTGAGCGGTGCGTGAACGCGGCCGCAGGAGCTGCCGCTGGCGGGGCCAGTCCAATCTCTCGGCGAAAGGCAATTGGCTGGCAACCACCTGCGGGGGCACGCCCAGTGCGTCAAATTGTATGACGCCACAGCAAGCCGGGCCATCTCCGGTAAACATGCCTGCCTTCAGGCCAATAAAAGTGATACTTGCGTCCGCCTGCACTGCTGCACCCAGTACCTTGCCGGTGTCTGCATGCAGCCCGGAAGGAATGTCCAGCGCCAGCACCGACGCGGGCAAGGCATTCACTGCCGCTATTGCCTGCGCCCATTTTCCTTCCACCTCACGTTCCAGCCCGGTGCCGAATACAGCATCCACAACCAGATCCACATCTTGGGGCAGCTCACCAGCAAAGGGTCGCCATGCACCAGAAAGAGCGTCATAGCGCAATGCATTGGTCAGTGCATCTCCTTCAATCCGCTGCCGCTCACCCAGCTGCAATACCTGCACCTGTAACTCCGCCTGCAATGCTAGCCGCGCTACTACAAAGCCATCACCACCATTGTTCCCTGTACCAGTGAGCACCAGGATCTTTTTTGCTTCAGGCCAGTTGCGGCGCAATAAATCAAATGCTGCCTGCCCCGCCCGCTGCATCAGCTCATCCCCGGGGATGCCATGATCTTCGATGGCGAGGCGATCTATTTCACGCACTTGTTGCGCACGGTACAAGGCAGCAGGCAGATGGAGCTTTTCGAGCATGGAACGACTGTGGCTCACAGGTGGAGACGGCTAAAGGGATTTGCTTTATTCTACCGCCATGTCTCGTCTGGATGCCAAAGAACTTGCTGCCCTTGCCATCAGCATCAAGGACTGGTCTGCTGCCTTGGGCTTCCAGCAAACCGGCATCACCGATACCGACTTGCGGCTGGCCGGGGAACGCCTGGAAAAATCCGTAGCAGAAGGACGGCTTGGCGATATGGACTACATGTGGAAGCACGGCAGCAAGCGCTTCCAGCCTGAAGAGCTGGTGCCGGGCACCGTGCGCATCATCTCCGTGCGCATGGATTATCTGCCGCCACAGGATGATGCCGAAACCGTACGGCGGGATCCTGCCAGCGCCTTCATCTCACGCTATGCTCTGGGGCGGGACTATCACAAGCTCATGCGCAAACGCCTGCAACAATTAGCCGTGCGCATTCGCGAAGAGATTGGCGAGTTTGGCTACCGGGCATTTGTCGATTCCGCACCGGTGCTGGAGAAACCCCTGGCGGTAAAGGCGGGCCTGGGATGGATGGGAAAGCACACCAACATCATCAACCGCCATGCTGGCTCCTGGTTTTTTCTGGGAGAACTGTACACCGATCTGCCCCTGCCGCTGGACAACCCCGTATCGACACACTGCGGCAGTTGCAATGCCTGCATCGACATTTGTCCAACCCGCGCCATTGTTGCTCCCTACCAGCTCGATGCCAGGCGCTGTATTTCCTATTTGACCATCGAGTTGTCTGGCCCGATTCCCGAACCGCTACGCCCGCTGATGGGCAATCATATCTATGGTTGTGACGATTGCATGATGGCCTGCCCCTGGAATCGCTTTGCCGCCCCCACTCCGGAAACAGACTTCCTGCCCCGCCAGGGGCTGGATCAGGCCAGCCTGCTGGAGCTTTTCTCTTGGGATGAAAGCGCTTTTCTGAAGCGCACGGAAGGATCCCCTATACGCCGCATCGGCCATGAACGCTGGCAGCGAAACATTGCTGTGGCCTTGGGCAACAGCCGCCCGCAACCCGAGGTTATTTCGGCATTACGCCGTACCCGCCCCCGGGCCAGTGCCTTGGTAAAAGAGCATATCGACTGGGCTTTGAATCAGCTGGGCAAGCAAAAAAACGCCAAGGGTCAACGCGGCTGAAGCACAAACCAGCCGTCTCCCCCATCCTGGCGGAGCATCGAGATACGACCAGACAGCGTCCGGCATACCGCTTCCAGGGATTGCCTCACCAGCTCCGGACAGTTGTTTTTTTCACTCAAGTGTCCGGCCACCAGATGTTGCAGCCTCCCGTGGTCGATTTGCGAGAGCAGCTGTGCCGCCTGGTCGTTGCTCAAGTGGCCGTAGTTTCCACCTACCCGCTTTTGCAAGCGTGGCGGATACGGGCCATTGCGCAACATTTGCAGGTCATGATTGCATTCCAGCAACAAGGCATCCACATCGCAAATCGCTGCAACAACATGGGGCGTAAAGCTGCCTGCATCCGTAAGAATGCCGAGCTTCATACGTTGATAGGAAAAGGTGAACTGGGCTGGCTCACGGGCATCGTGGGGCACGGCAAACGGCGTCACTTCAATATCACCAATGGCAAAAGCCGGAGTATGGGTGCCAAACAATTGCAGTTCTGGCACGTCTCCACAGGGGGTCTTGCGCCAGGTTCCGTGGGTCATCCACACGGGCATCCGGTACTTGCGCGCCAGGGGGCCGATGCCCTTGATGTGATCACCATGTTCATGGGTCACCAGCACCGCATCGATATCACCAGGATGACAATCCAGGCGCGCCAGCCGCAGCTCCAGCTCACACAGGGAAAAGCCGTTGTCCAGCAGCAGGCAAGTGCCTCCCGCCTGAATCAGGGTGGCATTGCCCCGGCTGCCGCTACCCAGGGAAGCGAACTTCAGCACAGGAAAAAACAGCGGCTATTTCAGCTGTTCCTGGATCAGTGTCAGGATGCGCTTTGCTGTATCGCCATCCAGCAACTTGCCCTGTTCATCCGCCACACGCAACCGCGTGCCGTCATCTGCAGATTCCAGTTGCACCTGGTACAAGGCAGCTTCATCCACCTTGTCGTCACTGCGCCAGAATGCCAGTTTGGACAACCATCCGCCTTCACTTTCTCCGGCCATGGGATCGTTGTAGCGGACATAGTAGATGCCGCGGGAACGGTTGCGGTCTTCCACCATGAAACCAACACGATCCAGCGCCAGGCCGGCCAGACGCCAAGCGCGGGAGAAAGGTTCGGAGATGAGCAGCTCCACACCATCGTGCCCCTTGACCATCCGTGACTTTATACCATCCAGCTCTTTTTCCGCAGTCAAGGCCGCCTTGGCCTCGGCTTCCGCCAGCCCCAGATACACCATCAGCTTGTTCAGCATGATCGCTTCCAGGCCTGGATCGCGGGGGCGGATCTTCCAATAGATCTGGTCGTCTTCGTTGTTGGTGGCAGTAATGAACTCCTGCTCCATGCCAAAATGCACCAGATACAGTTCGGTGATCCCCGGCTCCTCACCATGCTCCAGGCGAATCCGAAAGCGATCCCGAATCCCTGCATCATAGGCACCTTCAAAAAAGCCCTGGATAAAATCCGTGATGAAGCCAGTGCTTACGTTGGCCTTGTTTTCCAGCCAACTGGTTTCCATAACACCGATGGTAGGATCCTGCTGGTCGAGCAGGATGCCGTTTTCCTGCCAGAAATCCAGCACCTTGTCCCACACGGCATCTGTCGGAGCCTTGATCACCAGCCAGCGATCCTTGCCTTCCCGCACTACCTTGATATCCGGATTCTCCGGCAATACTGCCTGATTGGTAATGCGCGAACCGGCGCCTGCCGTCCCCTTGCGCACCCCTTGGTATTCAGAATACATGGTAGTGCCGCCTTCCAGGCCGGGAATCCTGTTTTCAATACGGCTGGAAGTCAGGTCAGGAGGCACTTCGAGATGCCTGTCAGCAATAACTTCCTTTTTATATTCCACTTTCTTGTCCGGCAGAATGTTGTCAAGCCCGGTGGAACTGCAGCCTCCGAGCGCAAACAGAAACAAAGACAACACCAGAATGAAAAAGCGTTTGATACTGACATTCATAGACTTGTTTTTCCCAGCCATCAACAGACGACTACGTTGTAGCTCAAATGAGCCCTGCCTGGCTCATGGCCTGGCGCAAAGGTTGGTGGTATGGGGCGGACAGCCAGGTAAGCGGCAGGCGGATGCCCTTCTGGATCATACCCATTTCCGACAACGCCCATTTCACCGGAATCGGGTTGGACTCCAGGAACAGATCCCGATGCAAGGCCGCCAGTCTGGCATCAATGGCTTCTGCTGCTGCGCGATTACCCGCAAGAGCGGCCTTGCACAACTGCGCCATAAGCGCCGGCGCAACATTCGTGGTCACTGAAATGACGCCGTTCCCGCCTGCAAGCATGGATTCACAACCGGTGGCATCATCACCGCTGTAGATGGCAAAATCCTCTCCTGCCAGAGCGCGAATGGCGGCGATCCGGCCCAGATCACCAGTGGCTTCCTTCACGCCCACGATATTGCTGATTGCTGACAGGCGGCCCACGGTCTCGGGGAGCATATCGCAAGCGGTCCGGCCTGGCACATTGTACAGGATCTGGGGAATGTCCACGGCTTCGGCAATGGCTTTGTGGTGCAGATACAGGCCTTCCTGGGTGGGCTTGTTGTAATAGGGCGTTACCAACAGGCAGGCATCGGCGCCGGCCAGGGATGCGCAGCGCGTGAGGCTGATGGCTTCTGTAGTGGAATTGGCTCCCGTACCCGCTACCACCGGGAGGCGGCCGGCGATGTGCTCTACCACCAGCCGGATCACCCCGCAATGCTCTGCTTCGTCAAGAGTGGCGGATTCTCCCGTGGTGCCCATGGCGACAACCGCATCCGTACCCTGCTCCACATGCCAATCCAGCAGTTTGTACAGCGCAGCCTGATCGACAGTTCCATCCGCCATCATCGGCGTAACCAGTGCCACCACATTACCCTGAATCATCGCTCACTCCGCGCTTCACCCCGGAACATCGGTGCCGACATTCCTCAGAGCGGTATTCTATCCTGCGGCAATTTTCGCTGACAAGAAAAAAGGGAGATTTCCCTCCACTGAATATCAACCCGTACGCTTCACCAGAATCCGGAGTTTCCCCGGCCAGGTTTTCGTTCGGGTCTTTTGAACCAGCAAAAGCCGATGCCTCTCATCGGTTTGCAAGCGGTTCTGGGATTGGAATGTGCTGGTGCAAAATCCGGGTGAATATTGTTCTGGAATGCGCTGTGTAATAGGATAAACTCTGACCCATGGCCAAACCAAACAACCAACTTGTGCTCTCGGCGCTGGGCAAGGATCACCCCGGCATTGTTGACAAGCTGTCCAAAGCTGTTTTTCTCCTGGATTGCAACATCTGCGACAGCCGCATGACCGTGCTTGGGGGCGAGTTCGCCATTTTGTTGCTGGTGGAGGGTCCCTGGAACCAGCTGGCCCGCCTCGAAAGCCAGATCCCGGAACTGGAAAAAAATCTCGGCCTGACCATTATCGCCCGTCAGACGGCAGGAGCCAGCAACGGCGCGGACGCCATGCCCTATCTGGTGGAGGTGGTTGCCTTGGATAATCCCGGCATCGTACACAAACTTGCCAATTTTTTTTCCCAGCGAAACATCAACATCATGGATCTGACTACCAGCGGTTACGCCGCCCCGCACACCGGTACGGCCATGTTCGCTGTACAGATGAGCATTGGCATACCAGCTGGCACCGCAATCAGCGAGCTGCGGGATGAATTTCTGGAGTTCTGCGACAGCATCAACCTCGATGCAGTGCTGGAGCCCTACAAAAAACAGCTTTAGCAGGTTGTTGAAAAACGGCATTTTCAACAACCTGCAAGCCGCACAAGGGCGTGCGGCCATCCTTAACGTATAACCTGAACCCACGGATTCAGGTAGTTAAGTCATCGAAAATGGAGAAAAGAAAAAACCACATTTTTGTTTCCGGGTTAGGAAAAAACCTGAAAGAAATTCATCTTTTGGCCGAAAAAGAGCATAACGAGGGAACAAGCATGGTCGAGGTCGGAAAAATGATCCCTGATATTGAGCTGCTCCTTACTGGAGGCAAAACCGCCAGGTTGTTGGAGTATCGCGGCAAATGGCTGGTTTTGTATTTCTATCCCAAAGCCAGTACACCTGGGTGCACCCGGGAGGGTCTGGATTTCAAGAATGCCATCTATAAATTCCGCCGCCAGTCCACCACCATCCTTGGCGCTTCACGGGACGGCCTCAAGGCCCAGGAGAACTTCCGGTCCAAACAGGGCTTTCCTTTTGACCTGGCCGCAGACAAGGAAGAAATTCTGTGCCATGCATTTGACGTGATCAAGATGAAAAACATGTATGGCAAAAAGGTTCGCGGCATCGAACGCAGTACTTTCATCATCGATGACGAAAATGTGCTGCGCCATGAATGGCGGGGTGTAAAAGTCAAAGGGCATGCAGCAGAAGTGCTGGAAACCCTGAAGTCCCTGAGGAAAAGCAGCAACCATGGTTGAATCTTCCGAACAAAAAAGACTGTTCGTGCTGGATACCAACGTCCTCATGCACGACCCCACGGCGTTGTTCCGCTTCAAGGAACACGATATTTTTCTGCCCATGGTCGTACTGGAAGAGCTGGACAAGGGCAAGAAAGGCATGTCGGAAGTAGCTCGTAATGTCCGCCAGGCCAGTCGTTTTCTCGATGACATCGTTGCCCATAGCAGCA
>JALWMK010000176.1 GCA_027083925.1 Sedimenticola sp.
GCAGTTGTTACCGTGCCCTTGATTCTCCTGGCCATCCCTTCTGTGTTTATTGGTTGGTTCGCCATTGAACCAATGCTGTTCGGCGATTTCTTCAAGGGGGTGCTGCATGTGGCGTCCGCTCATGACACCTTGGGTGAGGTCGGCAAAACCTATCACGACCAGATCGGTTTTATCTCCCATGGCATGATGATGCTGCCTTTCTGGCTGGCAATGGCGGGCCTGGCGGTAGCCTGGTATGTGTATCTGATGAAGCCTTCGATTGCCGATGGCATACGCAGCCGCTTTGACTGGCTATACCGGCTGTTGGATCGGAAGTATGGTTTTGATGAGTTCAATCAGGCCGTGTTTGCCGGAGGCAGTCTGTTCATAGGAAGGCTGCTGTGGAATGTAGGCGACAAAACGGTCATTGATGGTATTGCAGTAAACGGTTCAGCCCGCTCTGTTGGTGTGCTGGCCCAGGCGGTGCGCTGGGTACAGAGTGGTTACCTGTATCACTATGCCATTGCCATGATATTGGGCCTGTTGGGTCTGTTATTCTGGTTCGTGGTTCGCTGAGTTAAGGATTGGATAGAAGATAATGAGTGCAGATTGGCCAATTTTGAGTGCGGTTATCTGGTTGCCTGTCCTGGGTGGCCTGTTGGTGGCGTTCAGCGGCGACAAGGCGCCGAATATCAGTCGCTGGCTGGCACTGGTGGTGGCTGTGCTGACTTTCCTGCTCAGTCTGCTGCTGTATACCGGATTTGAAATGAACACGGCCGCAATGCAGTTCCAGGAAAACATCCCTTGGATCGAGTCATTCCAGGTCAATTACCATCTGGGCGTGGATGGTATTTCCATGCCCCTGATCATACTTACTACCTTTATTACCATACTGGTGATTATTGCGGGCTGGCAGGTGATTCAGTACAAACCATCCCAGTACATGGCGGCCTTCCTGATTATGGAAGGAGTGATGGTAGGTGTATTTTCCGCCCTGGACGCCATGTTGTTCTATGTGTTCTGGGAAGCCATGCTCATCCCCATGTTCCTCATCATTGGTGTCTGGGGTGGACCGAACCGGGTGTACGCTACCATCAAGTTTTTCCTGTATACCTTTCTCGGCTCGGTGTTCATGCTGGTGGCACTGATTTATATGTATTTCCAGTCCGGCAGCATGTCGATTCTGGATTTTCATACGCTCAAGCTGGGACTTACGGAACAGATCCTGATATTCCTCGCCTTCCTTGCTGCGTTTGCCGTCAAGGTTCCCATGTGGCCGGTACACACCTGGCTGCCGGATGCGCATGTAGAAGCGCCCACTGGCGGCTCGGTGATTCTGGCGGCAATCATGCTGAAGATCGGCGGTTATGGTTTCCTGCGGTTCAGCTTGCCAATTACGCCTGATGCGAGCAAGGAACTGGATTGGCTGATTATTGGCATGTCTCTTATCGCCGTGGTCTATATCGGCTTCGTTGCGCTGGTGCAGCAGGACATGAAGAAGCTCATCGCTTATTCATCCATTGCACACATGGGTTTTGTCACCCTGGGTTTCTTTATCGCTTTCATCATCTTGGCCAAGCCGGAAGTAGATGGTGGCGTGATTCTGGGAATGCAGGGTGGCATGGTGCAGATGGTTTCTCATGGGTTTATCTCTGCTGCCATGTTCCTGTGTGTGGGGGTACTTTATGACCGTATGCATAGCCGCGAAATTTCTGATTATGGCGGTGTGGTAAATACCATGCCTTGGTTTGCCGCTTTTATGGTGTTTTTCGCCATGGCCAACGCCGGATTGCCGGGCACTTCTGGATTTGTAGGGGAATTCATGGTGATCGTGGCCAGTTTCCGTGCGGATTTCTGGCTGGCATTCCTGGCCGCGACCACCCTGATTGTTGGTGCCGCCTATACCTTGTGGATGGTCAAGCGAGTGATATTTGGTGATATCGCCAATGACAACGTGGCAGCCTTGCAGGATATTAACAAGCGTGAAGCACTGGTGCTGACTTCCCTGGCGATTGCCGTACTGGTTCTGGGCCTGTGGCCTGATCCATTGATACAGATCATGGATGCGTCCATTGCCAATCTGGTCAATCACATTGCTGTTCCAAAACTGTAACTCCAGGTAAACCTGATGGATTTTAACGCCTCAACATTGCTGTTACTGCTGCCGGAAATCGTATTGCTATCGGCCATCGCTGCTATTCTGGTGCTGGATTTGTTTCTTGATCAGAGCAAGCGAGTGTTTACCTACGGCATGTCTCTGGCTGCGCTGGTCGCGACCATGGCTGCTGTCATGTTGGGCGACAATACCAGCCAGGTAGTCATGCACGGCGCCTATGTGGTTGACGCTATGGGTAGCGTTCTGAAGGTGGCGCTCCTGAGTGTGGGGATTTTTGCCTTTATCTATTCCCGCCGCTACCTATCTGACCGAAATCTGTTCAAGGGCGAATTCTATGTGCTCGGATTGCTGGCGATCCTGGGCATGATGATCATGGTTTCTGCGGGTAGTTTCCTGAGCCTGTATTTGGGGCTGGAGCTGTTGGCTCTGAGTTTGTATGCCCTGGTGGCATTCGATGGTGACTCCAAACCTGGATCAGAAGCGGCAATGAAGTATTTTGTGCTTGGCGCTCTGGCGTCAGGCATGTTGTTGTATGGTATTTCCATGATTTATGGAGCGACCGGCGTACTGGATTTTGCCGGAGTAGCCAAGGTGATCGCCAGCGGTCAGGCAGATCAGACGGTGTTGACCTTCGGCCTGGTGTTCGTGCTGATTGGCATCGCCTTCAAATTTGGTGCTGTACCGTTCCACATGTGGGTGCCAGATGTGTATCAGGGAGCTCCGGTGGTGGTCACTGCTTTCCTCGGCAGTGTCCCGAAAATTGCAGCCTTTGCCATGGCCATGCGCATTCTTGCCGAGAGTATGGGGGGGCTGGGGCCTGAAATGGGCTGGCAGGGCTGGCAGGGTATGCTGATCATTCTGGCCGTTCTCTCCCTGGCTTTGGGTAATATTGTGGCGTTGGTACAGGACAACATCAAGCGCATGTTGGCGTACTCCACTATTTCCCATGTGGGCTTTATCTTCCTGGGTCTTCTTGCCGGGGGCGATAAGGGCTATAGCGCTGCAATGTTCTACACCATCATCTATGCTTTGACTGCTGTTGGTGGTTTTGGCCTCCTTGCCATACTCAGCCGCAAGGGCGTAGAAGCAGAAAATCTGCATGATTTGAAAGGCTTGAACAAGCGCAGCCCCTGGTTGGCTGCAATGATGTTGTTGATTGTATTTTCCATGGCCGGCGTACCGCCCACCGTAGGCTTTTTTGCCAAGCTGTTCATTCTGGATGCCCTGGTGAATGCAGATCTTCTGTGGTTGGCGCTGGTGGCGGTGTTCTTCTCGGTTATTGGGGCGTTCTATTACCTGCGGATAATCAAGGTCATCTATTTCGACAAGCCGGAATCCGAGGCGCCCATTGCTGCAAATGCAGATGCTAGGCTGGCGATTTCCGTCAACGGTCTTGCCATGTTGTACTACGGCATCTTTCCTGCATCGCTACTGGCTGTATGCCAGGCGGCAATTGCCGCCTTATAGGGGCCATACCCACATAATCATTGGAATGGATACTGTAATAATCAGTATCTCCAACGGCAGCCCCATGCGCCAGTAGTCCCCAAAGCGATAGCCGCCCGGCCCCATGATCAGGGTGTTGTTCTTGTGCCCTATGGGGGTCAGAAATGCACAGGATGCTGCTACTGCCACCACCATCAGGAACGGGTCAGGGTTGACACCAAGGCGGCTGGCAATATCGACAGCGATGGGGGCTGCAATGACTGCGGTTGCGGTATTGTTCATGACATCAGAAAGGGTCATGGTAACCACCATCAGCAATACCAGCACCACTACTGGCGAGTAACCGGCAGACAAGCTGGTAATGGCGTCAGCGATCAATGCTGTTCCGCCACTGGATTCCAGTGCGCTGCCAATAGGGATCATGGAACCCAACAGCACGATGACCGGCCACTCTATGGAGTTGTAAACGTGTCGAGCCTGCACGATATTCAGGGAAATGTAGCTAATTACCACCGCTGCCAAAGCAACCGGTAAGTATACCAATCCCAGGCTGGCCGCAAGAATGGCCACTGCAAATAGTCCTACGGCCAGCCAGGCTTTATGACGTTTGACCAGGTCGAGACTGCGCCCGGCCAATGGTAATGTGCCCAGCCAGTTGCTGATTACAGGGAGACTGTCGCTGGAACCGAAAAGTAACAGTACGTCGCCTTCCTTGATTGTCAGGTGACGCACCCGTTCACGAAATTGCTTTCCCTGGCGGGATATGCCAAGCATGGTTACACCATGACGATACTGCAGTTGTAAGGACTGGGCACTGCGCCCTTCTATCCTGGCGCCTTCTGGCACTACCACTTCCCACAGAGCCATATCTTCGCTGCTCAACGGGCTGCTGTCTTTGCCTTTGGTGGAATAGTCCAGCTTGAGCTCGCCGACAAACTTGTCCATGGCCTCGGGAGCAGCATCAACCACCAGAATATCTCCTTTCCTGATCTCCGCCATCCGCGCTTGTCCGGGCAAGCGTTTGCCACGGCGTACCAGGCCAATGATGGCCACATCATTTTCTTCAGCGATGCTGTCCAGGTCGCGTATGCGCTTGCCAACCGCCGGAGACTTTTCCAATACATGCAATTCTGCAATATAGCCGCTGATATCAAGCAGCTCCTGGGTAGAGTTATGGTTGATACGGCTGGCTGGCAGCAATCGCCAGCCCACTGTGGACACGAAAAGCACGCCGACCACGGCGCAGGCAAGACCAACCGGGGTGAAATCAAATATGCCAAAACTTTCTCCAAGAGCCGTTTGGCGAAATTCAGCGATGATGATGTTGGGGGGTGTGCCAATGAGAGTGATCAAGCCGCCGAGTATGGATGCGAAAGACAAGGGCATCAGGGTCAGAGCCGGGTTACGCTTGGCCTTGGCGGCGGCTTGAATATCCACAGGCATCAGCATCGCCAATGCAGCAACATTGTTCATTACCGCAGACAGCAATGCAGAGATCGCTGCCATTGCCGCAACATGTGTTTGCAGGGATGCTGCAAAGCGGCTGATTTGTTTCGCCAATAGCTCAATGGCACCGGAATTGGACAAGCCCTTTGAAAGGATCAACACTAAAGCGATGATGATGGTTGCAGGATGGCCAAAGCCGGAGAATGCCTCCTCCTTTGGCACCAATCCCATCAGCAATGCGGCAATGAGGGCGACAAATGCCACCAGGTCATAGCGCCACCGTCCCCAGATCAGAAAAACAAAAACAAGGAACAACAAGCTGAACAACAGCGCCTGGTCTGTAGTCATTGGCTTCGATTGGCTGGGTCGCAATATGGGTAGATTACCCCAGTCCCGGGCAATGTGTCGAACCGGAAGGTTTTGGACGGGAACAGGCTTGATTCAGTGCCGGTTAAGGTTAGTTTTGCTATATTGGCTCTAGGGCACCTCTATTAATTCATAATTGGCATCTACGCACATGAGGGCGGCGATAACTTTGTCGCCTGCAGGGATGCAGGTGAGGGTCAATATCGGCTATGGGAAAACAGATAGATGAACAGGCATTCTTTGTTGTTGCTGGTAGTGCTTGCGGTTTGCTGGTATTTGCCGGCTCTCGCTGAAGGCCCTGCTGCCGTTCCGCAGCATGATGCAGCCCGCTCCAGTCAAATGAGCACAATACACCAGGGTAACAACCTGAGCCTGGATGAGGCGGTGAACAGGGTGCGTATGCGAATGAATGGACGCATACTTTCCGCCGAAGATATTGGCGCCGAATACAGAATCCGGGTGCTGACCAGGAGTGGGAAGGTGCGTCGCCTTCGTATCGACCCTGCCACTGGCAAGATCATTCGCTAAAGGCAATTGATTTCATGCGCCTGCTCTTCATAGAAGATGAAACCCCTCTGCTTGAACAGTTGGCGGGGCAGTTGGAGAGAAAGGGCTATGCAGTTGAACAGGCTGCCAATGGAACCGAAGGCCTCTATCTGGGGCGGGAGCTGCCTGTAGATCTTGCAATTGTAGATATCGGGTTACCGGATATTTCCGGCATGGACGTGATTCGCAGCTTACGCGCTGAAGGCCATGCTTTTCCGATTCTTATACTCACTGCTCGCGGGCGTTGGCAGGAGAAGGTGGAGGGTCTGGAGGCGGGTGCGGATGACTATCTGGTCAAGCCCTTTCAGTTTGAAGAGCTGCTGGCCCGCCTCAATGCCCTGTTGCGCAGAAGTGGCGGCTGGGCTACGCCTGTACTGCAATTCGATGGCATCAGCCTGGATACCATGTCCCAGCAGCTTTCCGTAGAAGGAAGTGCGGTAGTGCTTACCGCATATGAATACCGGGTACTGGAGTATCTGATGCTGCATGCCGGAGAGGTAATTTCCAAAACTGAGCTTACCGAACATATTTATGGGCAGGATTATGACCGGGACAGCAATGTCCTGGAAGTGCTACTTAGCCGGTTGCGGCGCAAGCTTGATCCGGAAAACCGGATCAGACCCATTGAAACCCTGCGGGGGCGGGGTTATTGCTTCCGTCTAAAAAAGGCCGGCAGCTGATGTCTTCCATTCATCTTCGGCTGTTGTTGGTTGCCACGCTGGTGTTAGTGGGGTTTGTCGGTGTTACCGGGTGGGCGCTGGAAAGCGCTTTTCGAGATGCAAGTAAAACCGCGCTGCAGGAAAAGCTGCAATCTTATGTGTATGCCTTGCTGGCAGCGGCGGATGTTGAAGCTGATGGAAAAATGCGTTTGCCCGAGCACCTTCCGGAGCCGCGTTTCTCCCGGCCTGACTCCGGCTTGTATGCATTTGTTATTACCGCCGAGGGCAAGCTGTTCTGGCGATCCCGTTCCTCTTTGGGAATCAAGGTTCTTGATGTCCTGCCAATCGCTACAGGCCAAACCCGGTTTCAGCGCAGCGATGGGGTTTTCCTGTTTTCTCATGGTGTGGAGTGGGAGGATGACAGTGGCACCAATCAGGCATTCACTTTCAATGTAGCAGAACAGGTGCAGTCTTTTGATCAGCAATTCAGTCGGTTTCGCCTGAGCCTGTGGCTCTGGTTGGGTGGACTGGCGCTGGCGCTGTTGCTTGTGCAGGCGATTGTTTTGCGCTGGGGGCTGCGCCCGTTGCGCCAGGTTGAGACTGATTTGAAAGCCATTCATGATGGGCAGGCACAGCGTTTGCGTGCCGTATATCCCAGGGAGCTGCAAGGGTTGACTTCCGGCTTGAATGCGCTCATGGAGCACGCCGGGGCGGTTCAGGAGCGCTACCGGAACAGTCTGGATAATCTGGTGCACAGCCTTAAGACACCACTGGCATACCTTGCTTCTGTGTTGCAGGACGATAGTGTAGCAGAAGAGCAGCTGCGAGCCGTGGCGATAGAGCAGCTGCAGCGTATGGATCATATCGTACAGCGCCAGCTGCGCCGGGCAGCGGTGGCCGCACGCACCGTGTTGGCGAGTCCGGTGGCGGTAGCAGCCATCACAGAACGCCTGCTGGCCACCCTGGAAAAAATTTATGCTCACAAGGAACTGAATGTCATGCGATCCCTGAATCCTGCCGCCATGTTTTATGGTGATGAGGCAGATCTGATGGAAGTGTTGGGCAATCTGCTGGAGAATGCGTTCAAGTATGCAAAAACTGAAGTAACGGTGTGTGTAGACATTGATGATGGATTGCTTGTAACGATTGAAGATGATGGGGTGGGGATTCCTCCTGAGCAATGGGAGACTGTTCTTCAAAGAGGCAAGAGGGCTGATGAGACGGTATCAGGGCAGGGCATTGGATTGGCAGTGGCGAGTGAAATTGTCACTTTGTATGGAGGTGTGCTGGAGGCGATGGAGGCTGGGGAAGGTGGTTTGAAGCTATGCTTGCACTTTCCGGATGAAGGTTCCATGCCTGTTCCGGGCGCCTAGAAAATGTTTTGTGGAGACGGTCAGAAAACTGCAACCGGATGGTGGTACTCAGATTTGACTGTTGCTACAATCGCGCCACCTATGGCACCTCTGCTTTATGCTTCAATTGAGGAACGGTTCTTTGAATAACAAAAACAAGATTATTTTTCTAGGCCTTTTTTTCTACTGTCTGGTTGCGGCCCCTGTTTCTGCAATGGCATTGTCCATGAGTGATGCAATCAGCAAGTCGGGACAGCAGCGGATGTTGAGCCAGCGTATGGTCAAGGCCTATGCGCTCGTGGGGCAAAAGACAATGCTGAGTGCGGTGAAACAGATGGACGACACCATCAACCAGTTTGATCAAAATCTCCAGCAGTTGAAGCTTTTCGCCAAAACTTCAGAAGAGAGAAAAATACTGGAGAAAATCAACAGGCTGTGGGAGGCGTACAGGTTGTTGATAAGAACCAGACCCAACTTGCAGCAAGCTCCCCAAGTGAATGCGATTGCAGACCGGATGTTAAACTACTCTGATCAGTTTGTATCGTTGCTGGAAAAACGCTCCGGTACCAGCAAAGGGCGTTTGATCAACATTTCGGATCGTCAGAGGATGCTGTCACAAAGGATAGCAAAATACTATGTCTTCAAGGCATGGGGGCTGGACAATGAGCAGTACAGCGCTGAGTATGATAAGGCGGTAAAGGAGTTCAGCGATGCGCTGGGGGAGCTACAACAAGCGCCTGAGAACAATTCGGACATTAATTCCGCCCTGAAAAAAGTGGAATCCGACTGGAAGGTTTTCAAGATTAGTTTCAGTCTGCAGAAGAAAACGTTTATTCCTTCTCTGGTAACGCGATCGCTGGACAGCATTCTCTCACAGATGAATTATGTTACGGCTCTGTATGTCGGGATATACTGATCTGATGCAGGGCCGGAGAACATAAGGATACCTGGATCATTCGGCGAAGGCCGATACCTTAAGTGCAGTTGTAGTGCCCTTTATACGTTACACCATAGATTGATGCAGAAAAGCTACCGCAGAATGTTGTTGCTCATGTGGTATACAGTCTGCAAGAACCAGCATCCAAGGATAGCTGATGAAATTTCTGAATGGCATGACCCTGTTGCTGATTTATCAGCTTGTGGGGGAAATCGGCGTACAACTATTACAGTGGTCAATACCCGGCCCGGTGCTGGGTATGCTGTTATTGTTTCTGACCCTTTTGTTGCGCAAAGGGATGCTGCCTTCTGCTGATGTTGCTTCCACCGCCCTCCTGAGTCACTTGTCCCTGCTTTTCGTTCCGGCCGGGGTGGGGATGATGGTGTATTTTGAGCACCTGGCAAAGGAGTGGCTAGCGATTGTTGTTGCGCTGGTGCTTGGCACGGTTGTGACCATGGCCGTCAGCGCTTTGGTAATGCGAGGGGCCAGCCGCCTGTTTTCACCGGAGACATACAGGGATGGCTGATGGTGATCTGACGAATCTATGGGTATATCTTTCAGCTTCTCCACTGGTCGGCCTGACGATCACACTGATTGCCTATAGTCTCGGGTATCGTTTGTACCTGTATGCAAATCGCAACCCTTTACTGAACCCTGTGGTGACTGCAATAACGGTTTTGATCGCTTTTCTTCAAATATCGGGTGTTTCCTATGCGACCTACTTCGAGGGGGCGCAGTTTGTACATTTCCTGCTTGGCCCCGCTACAGTTGCACTGGCTGTGCCCCTCTATCAACAGTGTGCAAAGATCAGAAAACGCCTGCTGCCGCTGGTGATCACGCTGGTTGTTGGTGCAATCGTGGGGGCTGGCAGCTCCGTTGGCATTGCCTGGATGCTTGGTGCCAGCCTGGAGATGCAGATGTCGTTGGCCCCAAAATCAGTGACTACGCCGGTTGCCATGGGAATATCGGAGCAGATTGGCGGGTTGCCCTCACTCACTGCAGTACTGGTTGTGGCCACGGGCATTATCGGTGCGGTAACCGGCACCACGCTTTTCCGGTTGATGCGCATTAAGGATGATGCAGTAAAAGGGGTGGCCATGGGCATTGCTGCACATGGCATTGGTACTGCGCGTGCCTTCCAGGAAAACAAGGAAATGGGCGCTTTTTCAGGCTTGGCCATGGCATTGTCAGCATTCACTTCTGCCGTGATGTTGCCCTGGCTGCTGCATGTGGCAGGTGTGCTTTAGCACTGTACAAACCGATTATTCCACGCCAAAATGAGCAATGTTGTCGATCAAGCATTATCATCTTGGCATGTCCGGTGAAGAAGCTACAGGAAGAGTGGAATACAAGCTGCTGGATGCGCTTCTGGATCGGGAAAAGGTTGAAAGGATCTGGAAGCAGGTGCTGCTGGAGAGCAAGGCATCTTTTTTTCTTTCCTGGGAATGGATTTCAACCTGGCTGGAAACACTCCCGGGTGATGAGAGGATAGATCTGATTGTCGGCTGTATAAATGATGAGCCGGTTTTGGCTTATTTTCTTGGGAACAGACAGTTTACCCGGCGAGGCTTCTTTCACTACAGGTTGGCCTCGCTAAATGCAACGGGAGATGAATATCTGGATGAATTGACCGTGGAATACAATGGTGTACTGGCGATTCCTCAGTTACAGATTGATGTGATCCAGGAGATTATCAATAGGGATGTTGGTGAATGGGATGAGTTATATCTTCCGGGGCTGGCAGGTGACCTGTGTGCCGAGATAGATCGTCTCAGGAACGATGCCGGGCAATGTTTTATCATCGACGTAGAAAAAGATAGCAAGTCACATTATGTAGAGCTGGATAAGGTTCGAAGTGCCAATATGGATTATGCCAGCCTGCTTAGTTCAAACAGAAGGCAGCAGATCAGAAGATCCATACGAGAATATAGTAAAAGCAGTGAGATCAGGGTCAATGTGGCACTAACCTCAGGTGAGGCATCGCAAATGCTGGAGGCTCTGGCTGAGTTGCATCAGCGGGAATGGACACAAAGAGGTAAGGAAGGTGCATTTGCCAACAGCTATTTCCGTGATTTTCACAGCGCTTTAATACAAAAATATTTTGACAGTGGCGTTATTCAGCTTGTCCATATTCATACAGATCAGGTAACCATAGGCTATCTGTATAATTTCATCCATGAGGGCAACGTGCTTTTTTATCAGAGTGGTTTTAACTATATGGAGAGCAACCATGCCAGACCTGGCTTGGTTTCACACTATTTTTCAGTATTGCTGAATACTGAACTGGGCCATAGGAGATATGACTTTCTCGCCGGTGATTCCCAGTACAAGAAAAGCCTGGCAACCAATGCAGAGCGTATGATGTGGGTTCGGCTGAAAAAAAAGAACATCCGCAGCTGGGTAGAAGGTAGCGCACGCAGTGCTTACAGGCAGTTGAAAAGAACACAGTAGACAAGTATGTGGCAGTGTATCCTTGGTAGAAGCAAGGGGGAAAAATGAAAGACAAGAAACGCATATTGTCAGGTTTTCTGGAGAGAACCCGGCTGCTTAGCATGCTTGAGCTGGCTCCTGCATCAGCGCTAATCATCATGAACTACCACAGGGTGTACCATGACAAGTTGGCAACAGAGTTTGATTCGGGTGTTTTTTGCCCGTCCATGGAGGAATTTGATCAGCAAATGGCTTTTCTTAGCAAGCATGCCAACCTCATAACGGAAGAAGAGGTTGTAAGGTTGGCGCAATCTGGCAAGCCGCTACCAAAGCGAAGTGCATTGGTCACCTTTGATGACGGCTACAGAGACAACTATCTGTTTGCTGCGCCGGTGCTTAAAAAGTATTCTGTGCCGGCCATTTTTTTTATACCCATCGAGAGCATTGAAAAATCCAGAGTGGGATGGTGGGATGTTATTGCCTATTTTATCAAGCGCACAGGAAAAAAAGTCCTTCCTTTCAGTGGCAGAAAATTGTTCTTGCGTACAAAGACAGAGAAAGAAAGCGCTATAGTGGTATTGCATGATTACATGAAATCAGTGAAAGCAGAGGAGTCCCGTGATTTTCTTTCTGAACTGTCATTTCTTTGTAGCGTGGATTTTCCATCTAAGGAAGTACAGCGAGAGGAATTGATGAGTTGGGATCAAATTATGGAGATAGGAAAATCAGAACTCCTGAGCATTGGTTCGCACACCATGTCTCACCGTGTATTGAGCACCGTCTCAGATGAAGATGAGCTGCGGGAGCTGGTTGATTCCAGGTTGTTTCTGCAGCAGAAGCTGGGGTATGAAATAAAATCCATAGCTTATCCAGTGGGCAGCTATCAAACATTCAGTGGCAGAACGAAAAATAATGCGCGCCGGGCGGGATACAGTATCGGGTTTTCATTCAATACGGGTGTTAACTATGGAAGCATTATTGACCCATTCAACATAAAGAGAATTGGCCCCGTGGCCGACCTTGCTGCCTTTAAATCTGCACTTATTGTTCCCCGGCTCTTTGTAAACCAACCGGCTTGATCGCCTTTGTTCTTTGCTGTCCTTGGTGGAACTTAAAACTATTGCTGCAGTCAATAGATCAATACCAGCTAGGAGAGCCGGGACAAATTGTCACAATGCAATATCGCATGCCCTGGTGGCTGTTGATTGCCAGCTTGGCACATCTGCTTTTTATCCGGTACCTGCCAGTGCCACTGAAGCAATTCTGGCCGCCTGAACGCTTGCCAGCAGATCCCAAGTCCATACAAGTAACGCTGAAGTTGCCGCCCGCAATGGCGCCCGTGGATGAGTATGCCAACCCCAAATCTGAAAAATCAGTTGCTGTTGAACCGCTATCTAAAGTGGAATCAAAACCAAAGTTTCTTGGACGCAATATAGGGAAAAAGCAAGCACCTGCTGAAACCGGAGCAGGTATCCAACGGAAAAAACAGCAAGTGAGTGTTCTTCAATTGAGGCAATCCATAAGAAATTATCAGGATCAGGACATTGTTGAGGTGGATCCTTTTGATATTGCTCTGCCTGAGGGCATTAATGCAGAAGCGTTTGTGGCAAATGCAATGACGAAAGCAGGCTACATGGCGCAGGAATATGATCCGCATGGTGGAGCACATGTGAAAAGGGTTCAGGTGTTTGGAAGGGAAGACAGATGTTATCTTCTGCACCGGAAAATTGTGGAGGAAGAGAGGGTGGAGTGGGAACAAAGCAATATAATGAAAGTGGGCTGGGACAAAAAGGAAATTTCATGTGAATGAAGGAAGTGGGCATCATCTAAAATGACTGCTGTTCAGACAGGTGTCGGATTTGTCAGTATGTGTTGGTGATTCGTGTAGAGTGGGTGCTCTTTCGGGAAAAATTGCAGCATGGCTGCAGCATAGCGATCAAACGGATTTTGAATACTTGCAATGCGTTTTGTATCTGCCGGATTTATCCCGTGAGTATTGAAACGAATCATCAATGGCACGGGATAGTCGGTGCCAAATAGGATTTTGTGGTGTACCTGCTTCTGGCTTGCCAGATGCTCCAGGGCTCTGGCGCGAAGGGGGATGAGCATGGCTGAAAGGTCGCCGTATAAATTGTCGTGCTGTTCGAGCATTTCCAGAATATGGAAATAGTCCTTATCGAACCATGCGGGGTTTCTGGACAGATTGCGCCAGAAAAGCCATTTGTGATTGATTTGCCCCAAGCCCATGTGGGCGGCTATTACAGTCACGCCGGTTTGCAAAGGCAGTTCCAACATATCACTGCCTTCATAGCGTTTTTCTGATTGAATGCTTATTTCACTGCCAATGTGGATGATCAGAGGCAGGTTCTTGTCCCGCAGCTTTTCGTAGTAGGGGACAAAAGCCGGGTTATTGAGATTCAATCCCCAGTAGTTTTGCAAAAATTTAGCCCCACGGAAGCCCCTTTCAGAATATTCTTCAATCAGCTCAAGGGCATTTGGCCGCAAAGGGTTGATGGAGAAAAATGGAATAAATTGCAGGGGATAACGGCCTGCCACTTCCAGCACATCCGCATTCCTGGCGCACACAGTTTTGTCGCGGTGTGTTTCTTTTCCTGTGCTGTCAACGCGGCTGTCCACACCAAACAGGCAAGTCTGTTCCACCGTCTCGGATGTGTTCACTGCATGCGCCATTGCCGCCACATGGGTTTCCCAAGGCTGCTGTTTCAGTTTAACAGGGTCAACGCCCAGGCTTTTGGCAAAAAAACGAACGGCCATTCTGTCGAAAAGGCGATCAAAGCGTACCTGGGGGTTTAGCAAGTGCGTGTGGATATCAATGGTTTTCATGTTCTGTTAACTCGGTCACGAAATATATCGCCCTCAGCCGCCCTGTCTGCGCTGGTGGCAAGGCATCAATATGCCGCTGTCATTCTACAGCAAGTGTTGATAACGCAGCCCACCAGCGCAGACAGGGCGGCCTTTCTTGCATTATCAATTGGTCAGGTGCTTCAAACAGGACGCGTATCGGTGTTTCGGCTTTTGACAAGGGCTTGCCATTGCCTGCAAGCCGCGCCTTGATACGCGTCCTGTTTGAAACACTGAGGACGATATATTTAGTGGCTGGGTTAATAGTGTATTGCATCGGAATGAAAGGCTCTTTCAAAGTCCCGCCACAGCGCCAGGACAAGGCGGGGTGCGCAGGCATGGCTGCCTCTTGTGGCAAAAGTGAAGCGCCCCAGCAGCATTCTGGCGCTTATTGAGGACTCTCCCATCGGGTGAGCCGCAATGCAGCTATGGTGGTTTCTTGAAGCGCCTGACTTGTTGAATTTGAATGGACAGGCTGTTTTGCGATTGTGGCGGCTGTTGCGCTCATCTGCACAAGTTATGAAAAACAGGAAATTGATGTAGTCCGGAAAAGCAAGCCTTCCGGTTTTGAATGCGTGCGATATGGCGCAACAGTTGCGCCATATCGCACGCAAAAGAATTGCTGATCCGGTGGCAGGTGTTTCAACTGGTTGGTATTCGGAGCAAAGGGTTGCTGGCACAGGAATTGCTTATTACGCTGAGATTCAAATTTATAATCAAAGCCAACCGAGAGCCTCCGAATGAAAAAAAGAAAGCTTTTACCTCTTCTTGTCTGCAGTTTGTGCACCAGTACGACAGCACTTGCTGCCGATCAGAAAACAGATAAGGACAACTCCGAAAAAATGCCTACCATTATCGTGGAGGGCACCAGGCTGGAGGATGTCAGTGGCAAAGAAGTCAGGTCTGCTGATCTGGCAGAAGCATTGGCAAAAAAAGCCGCCAGTATTTCTGTCGTGCGCCGTAGCGGTATAGCCAATGACATCATTTTGCGTGGGCAAAAGAAAGACAATATCAATATCCTCATTGATGGTGGAAAAATCTATGGCGCATGTCCCAACCGTATGGATCCGCCAACCTCCCATATTCTGACCAATAATATTGAATCAGTGGAGATTACTGAGGGGCCTTATGATGTGGAGAACTTTGGCACCTTGAGCGGTGCGGTAAAAATAACCACAAAGGAGCCGGAAGAGGGCTTCCATGGTGAAGTGAGCCTGAATGTGGGAAGCTGGGATTACCGTAAAGGCGCAGCAACCCTCAGTGGTGGTACAGATCGGGTGCGGGCCATGGTCAGCATTTCCAGGGAAAGCAGTGGTCAGTACGAAGACGGTGACGGGAACACTTTTGCAGAACAGATCAATAATTATGATCCCGCTTCTATGGCCAGGTACAAAGAAGAATACGAAGACCTGGACGCTTATGACAAGAGCACTTTCATGGGCAAGCTGTATGTGGACGTTACCGAAAACCAGGAGTTGAAGCTAAGTTATACAGCCAACCGCAGTGATGACATCCTGTACCCGTCCAGCAAAATGGATGCCCTCTACGACGACTCCGATATTTTTGATGTTGGCTATACCATTCAAGACTTGGGTTGGCTCTCCCGTGAGTTGAGCTTTCAGTACTATAACTCCCAGGTGGAGCACCCCATGTCCACCCGCTACCGGTTGTCTTCCGGCCCGAATTCAATGAATGAAATGACCCATTACCTGGAAACGGAAATGCAGGGTGCCAAGATTAAAAACAGTTTTGAATCTGGTGATGGAACTACTATAACGGTTGGGCTGGATTTTAGCCGCCGCAACTGGGACGGAGTATTCCAGGCCAAAGGCATGATGGCCATGACTGATGGTTTCGTTAGTATCGATGATGTGGATACGGACAATGCCGCCCTATTTGTGGAAGCGGAAAAAGACTTTAACAACTTTAACCTCAAGCTTGGCGCACGTTATGACGACACCACCATTGAGACGGCGGGCATGCAGCCGGATAATGAGTACACCGCCTTCAGCGCCTTTGCCTTTGGTACCTACAGCCTGCAAGACGGGTTGAAGGTATTTGGCGGGCTAGGTCGTTCCGCACGCGTTCCTGATGCACGTGAGCTTTATATGATCATGCCCATGATGGGTAATGCGATGATGGTTGGCAACCCCGATCTGGATCAGACCACCAATACCGAAGTGGATCTGGGTCTGGAAATCAATACTGGCTCCCTCTACCTCAAGCCCAAGGTATTCTACAGCTGGCTGGGTGATTTCATCATTTATAACGACAGCAAGGCGATGCGCCGGTTTGATAACATGGATGCCACTATCTATGGCTTCTCTGTGGATGGATCCTATAACTTCACCGATGAACTGTACCTTGATTTTGGTCTGGCCTATCAGCGTGGTGAGAAAGACGAAGCCCAGCCTGGGCAGAATGATAAAGACCTTCCGGAAATCCCCCCCTTGAAGGGCGTGATGTCACTGAACTGGGAATATATGGATGATAGTTTGGTCAAGGTGGAAGTGGTTGCTTCTGATAGCTGGACCCGCTATGACGAAGACAATGGCGAGCAGGAGCTGGACAGTTGGGCGGTGCTGAACCTGAAAGTCCGCCATGCCCTGACGGATAGTATCAAGCTTACCGCTGGTATTGATAACCTGTTTGACAAGACCTATGCCGTCAGCAATACCTACAAAGACCTCACTTTGCTGGAAAGTGGTGGCAGTGAAGTGATTTTGATGAACGAACCCGGGCGCTACTTCTATTTGAATGCAGCGTACAAGTTTTAAGCCTGGATAAGCCCTGAGCATCACCTATATTGGCGCCAGGTGAATAGCCGAAGAAGAAAATCCGCAAGCAGGGTGCTTGCGGATTTTTTTTGCTTTGTTTCGTTGTGCCGGGGGGAGCTGCGCTTGGCTCGTTAGCGCCTATTGCAACTGATACTTTTTCAAGCGATACATAAAGGCGTACCGGGTAAGCCCCAGAATTCGTGCGGCCTTGCTCTGGTTGCCATTGGTTTTTTCCAGGGCCTGTTGCAGTAATTCCTGCTCCAGTTCGTCGAGCTTGATACCGGAATCCGGCAGGGAGAAAGTCCAGCGGCTCGGCCTCTGGTGACGAATCTCCCGGGGCAGATTGCCGTCGTGGATCTCGCGTCCGCTGAACAGGATCAGCATGCGCTCGCACAGGTTACGCAATTCGCGGATGTTGCCAGGCCAGGAATAGCGGCGCAGACAATCCATGGCCGCCTTGTTATAGACTGGAGCCGGCAGCTGGTATTCACTGGCGAGGCGTTTGGTAATCTCGGGTATCAGCAATTCGACATCGCCAGAGCGCTCTCTCAATGCCGGCACATGGAAGGGAATGATGTTCAGGCGATAATAGAGATCTTCACGAAAACTTCCGTTTTCCACCTTTTTGCGTAAGTCGGCGTTGGTGGCAGCTACCAGGCGCACATTTGCGTGGCGCTGTTTCAGGCTTCCCACCGGCTGATATTCTCCGGATTCGAGAAAGCGCAACAGCTTGGCCTGGATGTCCAGGCACATTTCCCCGATTTCATCCAGAAACAGGGTGCCGCCTTCGGCCATGCTGATGCGCCCCGGGTTATTGGAAACAGCCCCCGTGAAGGCGCCTTTGATATGGCCGAAGAATTCAGACTCTGCCAGGCCTTCGGGTAATGCGGCGCAGTTGATGGCAACAAAGGGCGCATCATGTCGTCTGCTCTTATTGTGGATATGGTGTGCCAGCAATTCCTTTCCTGTGCCGCTTTCCCCGGTGAGGATAACCGTTACATCCGTCGCTGAAGCGATGTCCAGCGAGCGTAACAGCGTTTCAAACTCAGGTGATTTTCCCAGTATTTCGTATTTGGATGGTTTATTCATGGTGTTACCAGTTCAGGATCAGTCCGGTTAGTGCAAACAGGATCAACAGCACCCCTGCAAACATCCGCAATTGCGGGTTGCGGGAAAAACGCAATATCTGGTCAGCAAAGATACCTGTTGCCATGATGGCTGGCAAGGTGCCCAAACCAAACAAGAGCATAAATACCCCGCCCTGGAGCATGCTGCCTTGACCTAGAGCAATAAACAGGGCGGAATATACCAGGCCGCAGGGCAGCCAGCCCCAGATCATCCCGTACAAAACTGCCTGCAGAGGAGAGGAAACAGGCAGCAGCTTTTTGCCCAGGGGCTCAAGTTTCTTCCAGATGGGTGCGCCGGCCTTTTCGATCCGGGCAAAGGCGGGAAACCAGCCCGCCAGATACAGCCCCACTGCGATCATCAGCAAGGTGGCCGTAAGCAGCAATATGCTGTGTCCGTATTGGGGGCTGATCTGGAACAACAACCCGGCTCCAAATCCACCTGCAACAGCGCCTGCCAGGGTATAGCTGAGGATGCGCCCCAGGCTGTAGTAACTGAGATAGCCCATGAGCTGCGCCGGACTGTTGCGTGTTTCCATGGGCAGGCTGAAGGTCAGCACTCCCATGATGCTGCCACACATGCCAACGCAGTGCAGAGCGCCGAACAGTCCCATGAGAAAAGCACCCAGATAGCCAATTTCCATGAATTACTCTCTGCAACCCATTGAAACCAGGATTATTATCTGGGTGATTGCCAAGGCTATTTGCCGAATACCTGCTTCAGCAGATCTGTGCTGCGGGCTACCGGGTTATCCCGAATCGCCTTCTCTTCCAGGGCCAGTTTGTAAAACAGGCCGTTCAGGGTTTTTTCCGTGACATAGGAATCCAGATCCAGATTGCTATCTCCACCGAGCAACCCGCCCAGCATGGAGCCGCCAGCATTGGCGGTGAGCTGTTTGTAGCTGGCCGTAGCGCCAACCTGGTTCGTAGCCCGGGACACGATGGGCTTGATGGCTTTTTCCAGGGAGGGTCCGGCTTTCTCCCGCAAGTAACGGGTTGCGGCATCATCGCCACCGTTCAGGATTTTGGAGGCATCGTCCAGGGTCATGTTTTGTACCGTGTCTTTGACGATGTCCAGGGTTTTTGGAATTGCGGCCTCTGCCGCCTGATTCATGGTGGTTTCAAACTCATCTACCAGTGCGCCCTGGCCAACAGCGCGCAAGCCCGAAGCGATTTTGTCCACTGCGCCGGGCAGGGGTATGCGGACATTGGAGTCATTCAGGAAGCCGCCAGGCTTGCCCAGGTAATCAACAGCCCGTTCTGCGCCAATACTCAGTGCTTCTTTCAGTCCTGCGCCGATCTGCCCCTGTGACAGGCTGCCGGCGGCGGCAGTCGCGCCATCACCTTTCAGGAATTGACCTGCTGAATCCTTGAGCATGTCGCCAAAGCCCGCCCAGCTACTGCCGGTAATGAGCAGGGATGCAATACACACAGTTGTTAGTTTCTTCATATCTGTCTCCTTGATATTATCCTGAACCCACAGATTCAGGATTATTTGTTAATTTCTCAATATAACACTATAACTATCTATCGTATTGTGCCGGAATCAAAGGCGCTTTCAAGCGCACCCAACACTGCTGATGGCCGCATTGCGGCTCACCCGAGTGAACTCCCCAAAAGCGCCTTTAACAGCATGCTGAAAAAAGCCTTCCATGGATTTTTTCAATTCAACCCGGACGTTCTTGTACGGCGTGCAGCCTGTTACTGTCCGTCTTGGCAATTCCGACACAGTACATTGGTGATTATAGCGATCGAATTCGCTCTGCCTGTGCTGCCAGGTTGTGCATGGCAGTGCGTGCTGCTTCCAGCTTTCCCCTTTCTTTTTGCACTACAGGATCGGGTGCCTTGTTGGTGAAACCGGGGTTGGACAGTTTTTTCTCGGCGCGTTCCACTTCTGATTGCAACTTGCCCAGTTCTTTTTCCAGGCGTTTCAATTCTGCATCCTTGTCGATAAGGTCAGCAAGCGGAATCAGCAGTTTCATTTCGCCCACCAGAGCAGTTGCTGCTTCTGGTGCCTCATCGCCACTGCCAAGAATCACCACCGATTCGGTGCGGGCAAGAAAATCCAGATAGTGCCGGTTGGCTGCCAGCCTGGACTGATCCAGGTCGCTGGCATTGCCCAGCAAAACCGGAATGGCCTTGCCCGGTGCGATATTCATTTCGCCCTTAATGCGCCGAATACCAAGGATGAAATTCATGACCCAATGCATTTCGTCCTCTGCCTTCCTGTCCTGCAGGCTGTCTTTGGCGGTGGGGAAGGGTTGCAGCATGATCGTTTCCCCCTGTACGCCTGCAAGCCCTTTCACCTGCTGCCAGATTTCCTCGGTGATGAAGGGCATGACGGGGTGGGTGATACGCAGCAGGCTTTCCAGCACACTCACCAGCGTGTGCCGGGCGGCGCGCTTGCTGGCGTCGCTGGCGCTGCCCGAGTTGAGTACGGGCTTGGTCAGCTCCAGATACCAGTCGCAATACTCGTTCCAGGTGAAGTCGTAGATGGCCTGGGCAGCGTGGTCAAAGCGATAGCTCTCGATGGCGACGGCTACTTCACTGGCGGTGTGCTGCAGACGAGATAGTATCCAGCGATCCGCCACGGATAGTTCCATTTTGCCGCCTGTTGCACCGGTGTCCTCGCCTTTGGTATTCATCAGCACATAGCGGGAGGCATTCCACAGCTTGTTGCAGAAGTTGCGATAACCTTCGATACGCTGCAGAGACAATACGATATCCCGTCCGGTGGAGGCTTGTGATGCGAAGGTGAAACGCAGGGCGTCTGTGCCGTAGGCGGGAATGCCATCGGGAAAGTTCTTGCGCGTCTGCTTTTCGATCTTTTTCGCCAGATGGGGCTGCATCATGCCGGAGGTACGCTTGGCCACCAGGGATTCCAGGTCGATGCCATCGATGACATCGATGGGATCGAGGACATTGCCCTTGGACTTGGACATCTTCTGGCCTTCGGCGTCGCGCACCAGGCCATGGACATAGACCTCATGGAAGGGCACTTCGTCCATGAACTTCAGACCCATCATGATCATGCGTGCTACCCAGAAGAAGATGATGTCGAAGCCGGTGACCAGCACACTGGTGGGGTAAAAGGTCTTGAGGCGATCGGTATGCTCTGGCCAGCCCAAAGTGGAGAAAGGCCACAGGGCAGAGCTGAACCAGGTGTCCAGCACATCTTCGTCCTGGCGCAGGGGATAGTCGGCGGCCAGGTTGTGCTTCTCCCGCACTTCTTCCTCGGAGCGGCCCACGTAGATGTTGTCCTGGTCGTCATACCAGGCGGGAATGCGATGGCCCCACCAGATCTGGCGACTGATGCACCAGTCCTGGATATTGCGCATCCACTCGAAATAGGTATTTTTCCAGTTGTCTGGCACGAAGCGGATCTTTCCTGATTCCACCGCCTCGATAGCCGGTTTTGCCAAGGGTTCGATCTTTACATACCACTGATTGGTGAGAAAGGGCTCGATAACAGCGCCAGAGCGGTCTCCCCTGGGCACCATGAGCTTGTGATCGTCGGTTTTTTCCAGCAGATCCAGTGCTTCCAGATCGGCCAGCATGGTTTTTCTCGCTACATAGCGATCCATGCCAATATATTTTCCTGGAATCAGCTCCCGATCATCTTCTTCGTTGGCCCGGATGGCCGCATCCACGGTGAAAATATTGATCAGACCGCCATGGGGCTGCTCGCTGATGGCGATTTCATCCCGGTGGCGCTTCCACACATCATAGTCGTTGAAGTCATGGGCAGGGGTGATTTTCACACAGCCAGTGCCGAATTTGGGATCCACATGCTCATCGGCCACGATGGGGATTTTTCTGCCGGTCAGCGGCAGCTCTACAAACTCTCCCAGCAGGTGCTTGTAGCGCTCATCACTGGGATGAATGGCCACCGCGCAGTCGCCAATCATGGTCTCCGGGCGGGTGGTGGCAACCACCAGTTGGCCGGTGCCGTTGGACAGGGGGTAGCGCATATGCCACAGGTGGCCGCTTTCTTCCCGAGACAGTACCTCCAGATCAGAAACCGCTGTGTGCAGCACCGGATCCCAGTTCACCAGACGCTTGCCGCGGTAGATCAGGCCTTCCTCGTACAGGCGCACGAAGACCTCATGCACGGCCTCGGACAGCCCCTCGTCCATGGTGAAGCGCTCGTGCTCCCAGTCCAGGGAAGCGCCCATGCGCCGTAGTTGGCGGGTGATGGTTCCGCCGGATTCCTTCTTCCACTGCCAGACGCGCTCGATGAAGGCGTCCCGGCCCAAGTCGTGGCGGGTCTTGCCCTCGGCCTCCAGCAGACGCTCCACCACCATCTGGGTGGCGATCCCCGCGTGATCCGTGCCGGGCTGCCACAGGCTGTTGTCACCCTTCATGCGGTGATAGCGGGTGAGACCGTCCATGATGGTATCCTGGAAGGCATGGCCCATGTGCAGGCTGCCCGTCACATTGGGGGGAGGAATCATGATGCAGTAGCTGTCCTCGCCACCCTGTGGGGCGAACCAGTTGTTTTTTTCCCAAGTCTGATACCAGCGTTGCTCGATGGCGGCGGGGTCGAAAGTTTTATCCATGGTTTGGAGCGCTTGGCCAAAAAGAGCTAATTATACGGTTTGAAAATCGTTTCTGTTCAAAAAAAGCGTTATCATTGCGCCCTTGTTGATTCGATCAGAGCATTCCGGCCATCGTCACCCCAAAAACCATTTCACGGTCTGAACACAATATTTCCCGGGCGAATATTTCAGAAGCCGCCCTGAAGGTGCTCTATCGGCTGAAAAAAAGTGGTTATCAGGCGCATCTGGTCGGGGGCGGGGTGCGCGATCTGCTGTTGGGCAGGGAACCCAAGGATTTTGATGTAGCCACAGACGCCACGCCAGAACAGATCAAGGCGGCGTTCGGCAATGCGCGCATCATCGGCAGGCGCTTTCGCCTGGTGCATGTGCGCTTCGGCCGGGAAGTCATCGAGGTCGCCACCTTTCGCAGCATGCAGTTTCAGCAGGAAAAGCAATCTGACGAAGGCATGATTCTGCGCGACAACGAATTTGGTAGTATCGAAGAAGATGCCATGCGCCGTGATTTTACCGTCAATGCCCTGTACTACAACATCGCGGATTTCTCCGTGGTGGATTACAGCAACGGCATGGAGGATCTGGAGTCCGGGCTGTTGCGGCTGCTCGGGGATCCGGAAACCCGCTACCGGGAAGATCCGGTGCGCATGTTACGGGCAGTGCGTTTTGCCGCCAAGCTCGGTTTCAACATCGAGGCTTCTACCGAAGAACCCGTTACTCGGTTGGCGCATTTGCTGGGGGATGTGCCATCGGCACGTCTCTATGAAGAAGTGCTGAAGCTGTTTATCAGCGGCTATGCGGTGAGCGCTTTCGAGAAGCTTCGTCACTACAACCTGTTTGCGCAGCTGTTTCCCCAGACGGAAGAAGCGCTGACTCATGAGGAACACGAATTCCCTCTGGTGCTGGTGCGCAAGGGACTGGAAAATACCGACAAACGCCTGGCCCAGGACAAGCCTGTCACCCCGGCCTTCCTGTTTGCGGTGCTGCTGTGGGAGCCGTTGCGATGCATCGCCCGGGAACTGGAAGCAGACGGCCTGCCTTTTTACCAGGCATTGCAGCAGGCGGGTGATGTGGTTATCGGGCGTCAGGTGCAACAGGTTGCCATTCCCCGGCGCTTCTCCACCCCCATGCGGGAGATCTGGACGCTGCAGGCCCGCTTCCACAATACCAAAGGCCAGCGCCCCCACCGGCTGCTGGTGCACCCGCGTTTTCGTGCCGCCTATGATTTCTTGCTGCTGCGGGCCGAATCCGGCGAGGCCGACCCCGAGCTTGCCGCCTGGTGGACGAGTTTTCAGGAGCAACAGGGGCTGGATCCCAAAGGTGGTAGCAGGGCTGCCGACAGCAGCAAACGCCGCCGCCGCAGACCCCGCAAACGCCAGGCGCAATGATCAGCGCGTATATTGGTCTCGGCAGTAACCTCGACCACCCCGAACGGCAACTTCTGCGAGCCATGGAGGAACTGGATGGCATCCCCGAAACCCGTTTGCATCGCGCTTCTTCATTGTATACGGGCGCGCCCATGGGGCCACAGGATCAGCCTGATTATCTCAATGCCGTGGCAGAAATCAGAACCGGACTGGCGCCGTTGCTGCTCCTGGATGAGTTGCAACGCATTGAAGGCCAGCATGGGCGCATTCGGGGGCGGCGCTGGGGGCCACGAACTCTGGATCTGGATCTGCTATTGTATGGGGATCGAGTCATTCGGGAGCAGCGCTTGACGGTTCCACATCCGGGCATTGCCCGGCGGGCTTTCGTTTTGAAACCCCTGGAAGAAATCGCCCCCGGCCTCCTGGCGCCAGAGCTGGGGGCGATAAAGGAACTGTCAGCAGCCTGTACAGACCGGCAAGTGAGACGAATCAAATGAAGAGCAAAATCACTCTCAGCACTCTCCAGCGCATGAAAGTCGCAGGCGAAAAGATTGCTGTGCTTACCGCATATGATGCGGCGTTCGCCCGGCTGGCAGAATCCGCCGGCATCGAGGTGATTCTGGTTGGTGACTCCCTGGGCATGGTGGTACAGGGCCATGATAGCACCCTGCCGGTTACGGTAGAGGAAATGGTGTATCACACCGCCATGGTGAACCGGGGCTGCAGTGTGCCGTTGCTGATCGCAGACATGCCTTTCATGAGCCATGGCACCCCGCGCCAGGCACTGGATTCGGCAGGAAAGCTGATGAAAGAAGGCGGCGCCCACATGGTCAAACTCGAAGGCGGGCACGCCCAGGTGGAAACCGTGCGTCACCTTACCGATCGTGCCGTGCCGGTTTGTGCGCACCTGGGATTGCTGCCCCAATCCATCCATCAGCTGGGCGGATACAAGGTGCAGGGGAGGGACAGCCGCAGCGCCGAGCGCATTCTCAGAGATGCCCGCGAACTCCAGCAGGCCGGTGCGCAGATGCTGGTGCTGGAATGCGTACCGGAAGTGCTGGGCGAGGAAATCAGCCTGGCACTGGATATTCCCGTGATCGGCATAGGCGCCGGGCGTGGTTGTGACGGGCAGGTGCTGGTGCTCCATGACATGCTCGGCATCACTCCCGGAAATACGCCAGGATTCAGCAGGAACTTTATGGCGGACACCGGCTCTGTCGAGGCAGCCATGTGCGCTTATGCCGAGGCCGTACACAACGGCAGTTTCCCTGCCCGGGAACATTGTTTTCAATGAAACAGGTTGAAACCGTTGTGCAACTGCGCCAGGCAGTTTCCTGTTTTGCTGGTGAAACGGCGTTGGTGCCCACCATGGGCAACCTCCATGATGGGCACCTCGCCCTGGTGCGGCATGCCCGCAAACTTTCTCGGCATGTGGTAGTAAGCATCTTCATCAATCCCATGCAGTTCGACCGTAAGCAAGATCTGCAGGCCTACCCGCGCACCCTGGAACGGGATTTGGCGCTGTTGCGAAACGAAGGGGTGGATCTGGTTTTCACCCCGCCGGAAAAGGTCATTTATCCGAAACCCATGGTGGTGCATACCCGGGTGGAAGTGCCTGGCATCTCCGATATTTTCTGCGGCCAGTCCAGACCGGGGCATTTCGTTGGCGTATCCACTGTCGTGTGCAAACTGTTCAATATGGTGCGGCCCCGGATTGCTGTATTTGGCAAAAAAGACTTTCAGCAACTGCTGATTGTCAAGCGCATGGTGGAGGATCTGGCCATTCCCGTGGAACTTGTTGGTGTGGATACGGTACGAGAAAACGATGGCCTGGCCATGAGTTCCCGCAACAACTATCTGGATGCGCGCCAGCGGCAGATTGCCCCTGCCTTATATCGTGCCCTGAGAAATACAGTGGATGCGCTGGAGCGGGGTGCAAGGGATTTTCCGGCGCTGGAACAGGCTGCCGCCGGGAAAATGGCAAGCGCTGGATTAAAGCCGGACTATTTCAGCATCCGCCGGGCATCTGACCTGGGGGAGCCAAAACAGGATGAACGGGAACTGGTGATACTGGGTGCGGCCTTTGTGGGGATGGCGCGTTTGATCGACAATCTGGAAGTGCATTTGTAGCGGTCCCCCAGGGCGGAAAAATACCTGCCCGGGGGAGTCCATGGCATCAGTTCCAGAATCCTGGCGAATAGGGGCGCGCCCAAGGAGATGGGCGGAAGAACTCTCGCTCGATATCCTGCGTGTTCGGAAATATGGGAAATCCCTGCATGGGCAAGCCCCGTGCATTGCCGCTCAATGCGTTCAGCAATTGCTGCTTCTGCGGTTCGGGTAATCCCTCTTCCTTTTTGATTTGCTCGCGCAGTTCGTCCCGGGAGCCTTCGTACGCAAACTTTTTTGTAACCCCGTCCTGATCCAGGAATTCAATCATGGCCTTGTATTTTCCGTCGGGCAGTTTGCTTACCGCCATGGATTGGAAGTTCTCCTGAACCTGGACTGCACCACGGGGAGCCGGCTGATAGCCTGGCCAGGGTGTCATGTGGGGTGGAAAATCCCCGCGGCGCATGGGTGCAAACGGGTTTTCCACTTGCGCCGCCATGGTGATGTCTACATCGGTCACCTTCCCGTGGCGCAGGATTTGCATACTGGCTTTTTCGCCAGCCTTGGTTTTGCGAACGCCACCAACCAGGTCTTCTGGTGAAATCAATATCTTTCCATCAAAGGCAAGCAGCACATCATGGGGCTTCAAGCCCGCCAGCGCCGCCGGGGACTCAGGCACGACGCGCATCACCATCAGCCCCTGGCCATGGGTAATGTCTTCGGGCAACTGGGCTTGTACGGCCTGGGGCACGGGGCCGACAACCACGCCCAGATAAACCGGTGCATCGTTTTGCTGCTGTTGCTCGTTGGCGGGCGGGTTTGGCTCTTCCGCCTGTAGCACAGCAACTGCAGGCAGAGTCAGAGCAGCGGCCAGGCAAGGTATCAGGTATTTCTTTTTCATTGCATTCTCCATGCTGTCTGGGAACAAAATTGGTCAATGTATTGTATGTGGGCATGGCCAGTACGCTTTTCAACTGTTTCGTTTGCCGGCATACCCTGGGGATGGTGATTGCTGCTGCTTCTCTTGAATTTCTCTCTCCAGATACCCACATTCGCTACAGGTAGATGTCTCAAGGCGTGAGCAGGGAAGCCCCGAACAAGTCTGTTTATGTTATTCCGGCATGCGCCGAAACGACGGTTTGACCTGAACTTCCCCAGTGTTTTGGGGACGATTTACATGTATTTATTACGGAGGGTATTGCAATGTCAACCTTACAACAAATCAGGAGCGGCATGAGCCAGGCCTGGGATAGTCTGGTCGATGGCTGGCAGCACTTGTATCGCCGCGCCGCCAACGCCATTACCCATTTTTCCCGGGGGAAGGAGGACGATGAGCAGAGCCGGGAACTGGCGGCCCGCAGCAGCGGCTGGGGAGTGCTTGCTTCCGAGGTGTATGATGACGAAGACAAGGTCGTGGTGCGCCTCGAAGCACCAGGGATGGAAGGAACCGACTTTGATATCGAGGTAGTGGAGAACTATCTGGTGATTCATGGTCAAAAGAACATTGAACGCGAACGCACGGACGGGCGCTACCATATTCTGGAATGCGCCTACGGCAGTTTCGAACGTGCCCTGCCTCTTCCCCAGGACGTGGTTGCCGACAAGGCCAAGGCAAGCTACAAACGTGGTGTGCTGCGGGTGGAGCTGCCCAAATCGGCAGCGGCCCGCCGTCGCAAAATTGATGTGCAGGTGCATTGATGATCTTGCAGGAACGCCCCGGCGGGCGCTCCTGTGATCGGTAGACGATGCCGCTTTTACAATATCATTCTGGGGCCACCACTTGTGCTGGCCAAAAGGAGCAATGTTTCATGTCGATTAATAAAATCCGTAAATCGGGAGCCTCTGCGCTGATGCTGGCGATGATGCTGTTGCTGCTGCCGGCAGTGGTGTCGGCTGCGCCGCCTCCACCGGGGCACAGCATTGCTCCGGTGCTGGAAAAAGTGCTGCCTGCGGTGGTGAATATTTCCACCAGCAAGCTAGTGGGGCTGAAGCAGCGGCAGTTGTTGCTCGATCCGTTTTTTCATCAACCCTATGCGTATCGTGACCGCCCGGTACGCAAGAAATCCCAAAGCCTAGGATCCGGAGTGATTGTAGATGCAGAAAAAGGCTGGGTGATTACCAATCATCATGTAGTGGATGGTGCGGATGAGATTACAGTAACCTTGCAGGATCAACGCAGTTTTGCAGCAAAACTTGTGGGCGAAGATCCCGCTGTGGATATTGCCCTGCTGCAGATAGATGCAGATGACCTTTCCGCCTTGCCGCTGGAAAATTCCGAGAATTTGCGTGTAGGTGATTTCGTCGTAGCAATCGGAAACCCGTTTGGTCTGGGGCAAACGGTTACCTATGGCATTGTCAGTGCCCTTGGGCGAACCGGCCTGGGGATTGAAGGCTATGAGGATTTCATTCAAACCGATGCCTCCATCAATCCCGGGAATTCCGGTGGCGCTTTGGTGACTACCAGGGGCAAGCTGGTTGGCATCAATACTGCCATCATGGGCGCAGGGGGGAATATTGGGATTGGCTTTGCCATTCCTGCAACCATGGTGAAGGCCATCGTAAGCCAGCTCGCCCATTATGGTGAGGTGCAGCGCGGCCAGCTGGGCGTGGTAATGCAGGATATGACCCAGGACCTGGCGGCAGCCTTTGGTATCGAACAACGCCGGGGTGCGGTGGTAACCCAAGTGCTGCCGGGATCAGCCGCAGACAGGGCGGGTCTGGTTTCCGGAGATATCATCGTCAGCATCGATGGCAAGGAAGTGGCGGATGGCGGGGCCCTGCGCAACGCCATAGGCATGCTGCGTACCGGGAGCAGCATTTCGCTGAAGATCATTCGTGATGGGAAGCAGAAGGACATTCAGGCCACCATTGCGCTGCCCAGGGATGCCAAGGCAGAAGGCGGCAAGTTGAATGATCGCCTCAAGGGCGCGTTGTTGGGGAACCTCGATGAAGAACATCCACTATTCCAATCTGGTGGTGTTGAAGTCCTGCAGGTAAAAAGAAACAGCCCCGCATGGGGAGCCGGGCTGCGGCCTGGGGATGTCATCATCTCTGTAAACCGGCAGCCAGTATCATCATTGATGGATCTGTCTGCATTGGCCGCCCGGGCGGGCAAGAAAGGGTTATTATTGAACATTGTGCGGGGCAATGGCGCCCTGTTTATCGTGATTCGCTAGCCGGGAGCAAGAAGTGGAGTTTGAAGACTACTATGAAACAATGGGCGTCAAGCGCGATGCCACGCAGGATGAAATCAAGCGCGCCTACCGCAAGCTGGCGCGCAAGTATCATCCTGATGTTAGCAAGGAAGCGGATGCCGAGGAAAAATTCAAACGCCTGGGAGAGGCCTACGAGGTTCTCAAAGATCCAGAAAAGCGGACTGCCTATGACCAGTTGGGCAAGAACTGGAAGGCAGGGCAGGACTTCAATCCTCCCCCGGGATGGGATGCCGGATTCGAATTCAGTGGCAGCGGCTCTACCGGTGGTGGCGATGCCCAGGCCTACAGTGATTTTTTTGAATCCCTGTTTGGAAGAAGAACCAGCGGTTATGCCGGTGCTGGCTCCCGGGATTTCCATATGCGTGGACAGGATCATCATGCCAAGGTGCTCATCGACCTCGAGGATGCCTACCAAGGCGCCACCCGGCATATCACCCTGCAGGTGCCGGAGGTGGATCCTGGCGGCCATGTAGTCACCCGAAAGCGCACTCTCAAGGTGCGTATCCCCAAAGGGGTGAAACAGGGACAGCAGATTCGTCTCGCCGGCCAGGGTGCGCCCGGCATGGGGCAGGGCGGTAGTGGTGATCTGTATCTGGAAATTGAATTCAAACCCCATCCCTTTTACCGGGTTGAAGGCAGAGATGTCTACCTGGAGCTGCCCGTTGCACCTTGGGAGGCGGCGTTGGGTGGAAAGGTGAAAGTGCCCACGCCTGCCGGAGTGCTGGATCTGAAAATCCCGCCAGGTTCCACCA